>CAYPVZ010000121.1:0-8005 GCA_964414235.1 uncultured Rhodothermales bacterium
CGGTGAGCGCGCGGACGTCGGCGTGTTCCGCCATTCCATCCGTTCCGAACCGGCGGGCGACCCAGCGGGCGAGGGCGTAGCCGGCATCGCCGGGGAGGCCCATGCGGTAGAGGCGGGCCATGAGCGGGGCTCGGAGGAGCGGCTGGAGGCGATGGGAGAGCCGTTCGGCGGGGACCTGCCCATCCCCGTGGGCAATATACAGGGCCCGGCCGTCTCGGGTCGCTTCCCATGCGCCGCGCACGACTGTCACGCCCACGTCACGGGTGAAGAAATCGACGTGCCAGGGGTCCCGGTTGCCGACCACGTAGACGATTTCGGCGCCCGCGTCAGCCCATTCGGCGAGGAGCCCGACCAGACGCGGCGCGGCCTTTGGCACGAGGTGTCGGTACTCGATGAACTGGTCGTAGACGTCGCCCAGCAGAACGAGCGTGCCGCCGCCGGCCACGAGGACGTCCTCGTGGGCGCGGAGCAGGGCGACGGCGTCGCGCTCGGCGTCGCGCGTGGCGCCGCGCGAGCCCCGGCCGAGGTGGAGGTCCGAGACGAAGAGGAGCAGGCAGAAGGGGCCGGGGCCCGGGGGACAGGCGAAGAAACGGCGCCGACTGCCGGCTCGCGCCCACTCCAACCATTCTTCGCTCCGGTCAGCCGCCGCGCTGGCAATGCGCTTCGCCAGCGCGCCGCGCCGGTCGCAACTTCGCCCTGCGGTGCCCGTTTCCGGAGCCCGGTCTGCCGTCCCCCTGTGCCGAACACGTTCCGAACCCAGACGTCCTCCCATCTCCCCGAGGGGATCAAAAACCTCCTGATCCTCAACGGGCTGGTCTTCCTGGCGCAGATCGTCATCGACGGCCTGCCCTACCTTCAGGGCCCGCTCCTCCAGTGGCTCGCTCTGTGGCCAGCGGGGACGCCGGACGTGGCGATGACGGCGCAGGGGCCGATGTCGATTCCCCAGTTCTATCCGTGGCAGCTGGTGACGATGGCCTTCCTGCACGGGGGCTTCTGGCACATCCTGTTCAACCTCTACTCGCTGTTCCTCTTCGGGGTGGCAGTGGAGCAGACGGTGGGGACGCGCCGGTTTCTGTGGCTTTACGGCGTGAGCGTGATCGGGGCGAGCCTGCTCCAACTGGCGACGATCTCGGCGCCTTACCTCGCCGCCAGCGGGACGACGATCCCGCAGCCGATTCCGACGCTGGGCGCCTCCGGCGGCGTGATGGGCGTGCTCGCAGCGTGTGCCATGCTCTTCCCGCGTGCCGAGATTTACATCATCCCGTTTCCGGTCCCCATTCAGATGCGGTGGCTCGCGTTGGGGTACGTTGCGCTTGATCTGCTCGGCGGGTTTGGTTCGACGAGCGATGGCGTCGCACACTTCGCGCACATTGGCGGGTTCGCGGCCGGCGCCCTCGCGATCCAGTACTGGCGCGGCCGGTTGCCCCTCCGCCCGCGTGCTCGTCTCACCTGACCCGTTTCCCGTAGCTGCGTGCCCGACCCGAACTCCCCGCTCTTCCGGTTCCAGCTCTGGCGTGCCGGCCTGCCGCCCGCGCTCCGGCTGCTGCTGACGGTCAACCTCGCGACGTACCTGGCCTTCCTGCTGGCCGTCGTGCTGGCGATGTTCGGGGTCCGGCTGATGGAGGCGGTGGACTGGCTGAAGCTCTCGTCATCTCCGGCCGTCGTCCTCACGCGGCCGTGGACGCCTCTGACGTACGGGTTCGTCAACGCCTTCGGCGGGTTCCTCGGGCTGATCTCGTTCGTGTTCGGGTTCTACTGGCTGAACTGGATCGGGCGCGACCTGGAGGAGACCTACGGCGGCGGCTTCCTGTTCGGGACGTACCTGCTGGGCGCGCTCGGCGGCGCCGCGCTCGCTCTCATCCTGGCACTGTTGCTCCCGACGGTTCCGTTCCGTCCCTACTTCGGCGTCTGGACGCCGACGACGGCCGTCCTCTGCGCGCTGGCGACGCTCCAGCCGGACCGCCAGATCGGCCTGTTCCTGCTCGGCGTGATCCCGATGCGCTGGGTGGCCATCGGGTTCGTTTTCCTCAGCCTCGTCTTCTCGGGCGACCTGACGGTGGTCGGGGCGTCGCTCGCGGGCTACGGTCTGGCGAAGGCGTACCGCTCGGGGCGCGATCTGACGGCGTGGGCCGGGCCGCTGTTCGCTGCCCGTCGTCGACGTCCGTCGCCAGCCGCGCCGCGCCGGTCCCCGTTCGCACGGTCGGCGCCGGCCACGACCCCGCCGTCCCGGAGCGCTGGTCTCCGCGACGTCGACGCGATCCTCGACAAGATTCTGGAGAAGGGCTACGACAGCCTGACGCCCGAGGAGCGCGAGATTCTCGCCCGCGCCGGTCGTGACTGAGCCTGCCCGTCGCCGTGGCCGCGTCCTCTGGGCCTTCGTCCTGGTGCTCGACGTGCCGGTGGTCGCCGCCGTCCTGGTCGGGCTGCTGGCCGTCGTGGCGTCGCCTCGGCCGTACTGGTGGATGCAGCTAATCGCGATCGGGCTTCCCTATGCGACGTGGGCGCTGGCGGCGTTCGGGGTCGTGTGGGCGCTCGGAAAGCGGTGGGGGGGGCTGGCGTTCCACGCGGTGCTGGTGCTGCTCGTGCTGTTGCGAGCCGGCGTGCTCGACCGGTTCTCTGTGCTCGAAGAGGCGGAGGGCGACCTCGTCATCACGACGTTCAACGTGCCGCGTGTGGGGCCGAGCCGGGAGGCTCTGGGCGACTCTGTCGTCGCGTTCGTCAGGGAATCGGGGCCCGATCTCCTGCTCTTCCAGGATGCCTGGGTGTGGGGCCAGAACGAGCTCCGGCGTGCGCGGCCCACGGCACAGGACATCCAGGTGGTGGCCGTGCTCGACGCGTTGCCCTACGACCTCGACGTGCCGCCGCGGCTGGCGGGCCACCCGGGGTGGCGAGACAACAAGACCTGTGTTCCCGTTCTCGTCCGCCGCCTGTCGGGAGTCGTGTTTATGGCGCCGGAGGCGGACGTCATGGGCTCAGTGCGCGACGGGTTGGTCTCGCTCGCGCTCCGGACGCACGTCCGCTGGCACGGCCGTGAGGCCGTGCTCTACAACGTCCACCTCCGCTCGTTCGGCGAGGCCAAGCCGTGGGCCGACGAGGCGTTCCACCTGTTCGGGCCGTCGACCTGGATCCCCTACCTCCGCAAGTACAAGACGGTTTTCGCGCAGCGCGGCGACGAAGTCGACGAGATCGCGCGGCGCATCGAGGGCGAATCGCTCCCGGTCATCGTCGCGGGCGACTTCAACTCGACGGCGGACAACTGGGCCTACCGCCGGCTCCGTACCGCCGGCGCTCCGCGCGCCGACGCCTTCCGCAAGGCCGGCGGCTGGCACTGGGGCCGGACGTACCACGCCGAGCGTCCCTTCGTCCGGATCGACTTCGTCTTGGCCGACGCGGCCTTCGAGGTGACCTCGGCGCGGACGAGCGCCGTCGAGTTCTCGGACCACCGGCCGGTTCGGGTCACGCTCCGCTGGCGGGAGCCGTCGTCCGCGGCCGGCTCGTGAATCCGGCTTCATCCGACGCTTCGCGGTAACCCCGCACACGGAGAGGCGTTAGTGGGAGGCCACCGCCCCCTGTGACGATGCGCCCCGCTTCCCGTCTGGTTTGTCCGCTCGGTCGAGTGGTGTGCCCGTGTGGCGCATGGTTGGGGCTTCTCGTGGTCCCCGACCTCTGCATCGGCTGACGCGCGTCAGCCCCGGCTCCGGCCGGATCGTCGTTTCCGCTCGCCCCGAGCCCCCGTCGGAAGTGGTCCGGCGGGTTTCTGCGCCCCGACCTTCAGGGCGCGTTGTCCCCGATTCCGATGCAGACCTTTCTCCACCCCTTCCAGTCCTTCTTCAAGACCGAGGCCGCCGGCGGCATTCTGCTGCTGGCGGCGGCCGTCGCCGCGCTCGTCTGGGCGAACAGCCCGTTGGCCGCATCCTACGATGCCCTCTGGGGCACGTACGTAACGGTCGGCGCGGGCGCCTTCGAAATCTCGAAGCCGCTGCTTCTGTGGGTCAACGACGGCCTGATGGCGGTCTTCTTCTTCGTCGTCGGGCTCGAGATCAAGCGCGAGGTGCTGGCCGGCGAACTGGCCGAGCCGCGGAAGGCCGCGCTCGCCATCGCCGCGGCCCTCGGCGGCATGGTGACGCCGGCGCTGTTCTACGCCGCGCTCACGCTCGGAACGGACCGTGTGGCCGGCTGGGGCATCCCGATGGCGACCGACATCGCGTTCGCGCTCGGCGTGCTGGCGCTGCTCGGCAGCCGCGCGCCGCTCGCGCTCAAGGTGTTCCTCACAGCCGTCGCCATCGTGGACGATCTCGGCGCCGTCATTGTGATCGCGTTGTTCTACACGGCCGAGCTGAAGGTGGGCGCGCTCGTCGCCAGCCTGGCGCTCGTCGGCGTGCTGGCGCTGGCGAACCGGCTCGGCGTGCAGCGGCCGCTCGTCTACGGGCTCGTCGGCGTGGCGGTGTGGGTGCTCATGCTGAAGTCGGGCATCCACGCGACGATCGCGGGCGTGCTGGTGGCGCTGACGATCCCGGCCAACCGGCGGATCGACGAGGGCGAGTTCGCAGCCAAGGCCGAAGAACTGCTCGCCCGCTTCCGAGAGGGCATCGCCGGCTCGCCGACCGAGCCGACGCCCGACCAGATGGCGGCGGTCCACAGCCTGGAGGAGGCGTGCGAACACGTCGAGACGCCGCTGCAGCGGCTGGAGCACGGGCTCCACGGGCTCGTCGCGTTCGTCATCATGCCCATTTTTGCGCTCGCCAACGCAGGTGTCGGTCTCGGGGGCAGCCTCGGCGCGCTCGCCACGGACACTGTTGCGCTCGGCGTCATGCTCGGGCTCGTCGTGGGCAAGCCGGTCGGTGTGCTGTTGCTGTCGTTCGTGGCCGTGAAGCTCGGGCTGGCGGCGCTGCCGAGCGGCGTCACCTGGCGCCACGTGATCGGCGTGAGCTTCCTGACGGGCATCGGGTTCACCATGTCGATCTTCATCGCGACGCTGGCGTTCGGCGAGGGGCCGTTGCTCGACAGCGCCAAGGTGGGCATCCTCGCGGCGTCGATCGTTTCGGGCGTGCTGGGCGCCGCCTTCCTGCTCCGGATGCCTCGGACGCCAGAGCTCACCGCCAGCGCGGCGTGACGTACGTTGGGGGTTCCCCCCGGTCTGATGACGCTCACCCAGAGTCTGCTCGCGATGGGCGGCGGCGTGCTACTGCTGCTCGCCGGCGCCGAGGCCCTCGTGCGCGGGGCGTCGGCGCTCGCCCTTCGCATCGGGATCTCGCCGCTCGTCGTGGGCCTGACGGTCGTCGCCATCGGGACGTCGAGCCCGGAGCTGGTGGTGAGCCTGCAGGCGGCGCTGAGCGGCCAGGGCGACGTCGCGCTAGGGAACGTGGTGGGCTCGAATGTGGCCAACCTCGGCCTCATCGTCGGGCTGGCGGCGCTGCTAGCGCCGAGCGTCGTCGACCGGAAGCTGGTCCGCCACGACGTGCCGATCATGCTCACGGGGATGGCCGTGCTCTGGCTGTTCCTGCTGGACGGATCGCTGGAGCGGTGGGAGGGGGCACTCCTCCTGTGCGCCGCCGTGATCTACACGGTCGACGGCATCCGGACGTCGCGGCGGAACGAGCGGGAGCGGCGAGCCGAACTGCCGCCAGAGGTCCAGGATGCGCTCGCCGAGGCCCACGTCGGGTTCAAGCGGCACCTGTTTCTCGTCATCGGCGGCGTGGCACTGCTCGTCTACGGCTCGGACCTCCTACTCTCGGGCGCCATCGCGACGGCGGAGCGGCTGGGCGTGAGCGAGGCCGTGGTCGGGCTCACGCTGGTGGCACTCGGCACGAGCCTGCCCGAACTGGCGACGACCATCGTCGCGGCGCGGCGCGGGCACGCCGAGATGGCGCTCGGCAACGCCGTCGGGTCCAACATCTTCAACGTGTTCGGCGTGCTCGGTCCGGCCGCGCTGGCGGCGCCCATCGGCGCGGCCGGCGTCGGCGCCGACGTGCTAGTGATCATGATCGGCGCCGGTCTGCTCACGCTGGCCTTCTTCGTGACGGGCGGCCGGATGCGCCGGTGGGAGGGGGGCGTGCTGCTCTTCGGCTACGCGGCCTACGTGTGGTACATCCTGCCGTAGGGGAGCGCGCCTCTGAGGTGAAACCGGAGAGTGAAGGCCGCGACGGGCTCCGCCAGCCGGCAGCGCGCGTCCCGCTCGCTCCGCCCCGCTATCTTTCGCGCATGGACCGCATCGCCACCCTCCAGGCTTTTCTCCGCGACGACCCGGACGATCCGTTCACCCGGTTCGCTCTTGCGCAGGAGCACGTCAAGCGCGGTGAAACGGCCGAGGCGCTCGGCTACTACGAAGGGCTGGTCCAGGAGCGTCCGGATTATGTCGGGACGTACTACCACCTCGGCGCGCTCTACCGCGCCCTGGGTCGCGATGCCGACGCGCTGGCGATCTATCGCACGGGCGTCCGCGCGGCGGCCGAGGTGGGCGACACGCACGCCCGTGCCGAGCTCCAGGGTGCTCTCCTCGAGGCCGAGGGCCTCGGCTTCGACGACTAGCCGACCCACCATGCGCCGCCTCGCCCTCGCCCTCCTCTTCGCCACCACGGTCGCGCCCGCCGCGCTCGCCCAGTCGGCCGACGTCTACGTCGTCCAGCCTGGCGACACGCTCTTCCGCATCTCGCGCGCCAACGGACTTTCCGTCGAGGAGCTCCGGTCGTTGAACCGCCTCGACGGCGACTACATCGCGGTCGGACAGGCCCTCCGCCTCTCGAACCGCGTCCCCATCCCCACGCAAACGGCGCCGTCGCCGCTGCCGGCCGACGGCGTGGGGGAGTCGATCCCGGACCGTCCGGTGCCGGATGCGGGGGCGCCGCCGCCATCTGCCGGGCGCCCGCCGGCATCGGGGGGGATGACCCACGTCGTCGCGGCGGGCGAGACGCTCTTCCGCATCGCGCTCCGCTACGACACGACGGTCGAGGAGCTTCGCCGGCTCAACGGCATCGACGGCGACCGGATCGAGGTCGGCCAGCGGCTGGTCGTCGGCGGCGCCGGACCGGCAGCGGGGTCCGGCAGCGGGACGCGCAACCCGAGCGCGCCGCCCGTCGCCATCGGCTCGGCGCGGCCGTGGTCGATGACCGACACCACGGTCCCGGCCGATCTCGTCCACTTTGTCGAGCCCGGTGAGACGCTTTACTCCATCGCCGCCGCGCTCGACCTCGACGTCGAGGCGCTCGCGCGCAGCAACGCGATCTCGACGGCGCCGCTGCGGCCCGGCACGCTGCTCTACCTGCCCGAGCCGCGCAACCCGGCGCTCGGCGCGCGCACCGAGATGCCAGAGCCCGACGAGGCCGGCCTCGCGCTGGTCTACCCCGACGTCATGCGCGGCCGACCGACCGCCAGCGGCGAGGACTACGACCCGCTCGCGTTCACCATCAGCCACCGCGAGCACCCGTTCGGGACGGTCCTCCTCGTGACAAACCCGGCGAATGGCCGGAGCACGTTCGTTCGTGTCGTGGACCGTGGGCCGGTGAGCCGGGCCTACCTCGTCGAGCTCTCGGCGGCGGCGGCGACGGCGCTGGAGCTCGATCCGAACGCGGCCCGCCGCGTCGAACTCCGGCTGCTGCCGTAGCGGCTGGCGGCGCGCGTCGCCAGCCGGGCCGGGCGCATCCTCGACGGGCAGGCTCGCGTAGAGGCTGTTTTCGCTTCTGCACGCCATGTCGTCCCCCACCGACGAGATCGCCCGGCTGGCGGCCGAGATGGATCGCCTCGCCACCCCCTCCGGCCCGGCCCCGGCGACGCCCCCTCCGCTCCGCTGGCGCTACCTCGACGCGACGCGGACGGCGACGTACGGATTTCTCGCTGCGCTCCCGCTTTTCGTGGTCTACGAGGTCGGCATCCTGCTGGCCAACGGCAACGACGGCCACATCCGCGTCGGGGCCGACGTGTGGCTCAAGACGCTGCTGGCGATGCTCGGCGGGACGGGCTGGGCGGCCCTCGGCGTGGTCGTGCTCGCCGTCGGGGCGTTCGTGTGGTG
>CAYPVZ010000122.1:0-7937 GCA_964414235.1 uncultured Rhodothermales bacterium
CCCCTGTTCGTCGGCCTCGATGCCGGCGGGACCAAGACCGCCGCCCTCGCCGCCCTCGGCGACCAGACGTTCCGCCTCGAAGGGCCGGCGGCGCAGGCGCTCCGCGACGGCCCCGAGGCTGCCGCCGCCGTCGTCGCGTCGCTCATCGCCGATGCCCGCGCCCATTTCGACGGGGCCGCACTGGGCGCGGTAGCCGTGGGCCTGGCCGGCGCCGGCCGCGACGGCGTCCGCCAGTCCGTGACGCGCGCGCTCCACGACTCCCTCGGCGACGCCCCGCTGGCGGTCACCCACGACGCCGACATCGCCTACCACGCGGCCTGGGGCGCCGCCAGCGGGGCGCTGCTCCTCGTCGGGACGGGCTCGCTCGTCTTCGCCCGGGCGGAGGACAAAACCGTGCTGCGCACCGGCGGCTGGGGCTCGGTCCTCGGCGACGATGGGAGCGGGACGACACTCGGCCGGGCCGCCCTCCGCACGCTCCTCGCCGCGCTCGACGGCGGGCCGCCCTCGACGCTCCCCGACATCGCAGAAGAACGCGGCGACCCGACGACAGCAGAAGCCGTTTTCGACGCGGTGTACCGGGAGGGCCGCCCTCTGGGATCCTTCGCCGGTCTCCTGCTGGCGGGCGTCGCGGCCGGAGACTGGGCGGCCGAGGCCGCGCTCCGCGCCGAGACGAACGCGCTCGCCAAGCAGGCTGGCTGGCTCGCGACGCGGGCCGGCACCGCCGTGCGCCACCGGCTGGCAGTCACCGGCGGCCTCTCCGGCGAACCCGTCTACTGGGCCGCGCTGGTCGACGCCCTCGAACGGCACCTGCCGGGCTGGACCGTGGCGCGTTCCGAGGCCGCCCCGGTGGAGGGTGCCCTCGCCATGGCGCGCGCGCTCGTCGCTGCGTAATCGTCGCTAGGCCAGCGACCCCGGTGGGTAGTCGGCCGGGTCGAAGGACGGCGGCGGGTACTGAGGGTCGAGCGCCTCCAGGTGCTCGCGGACGATCTGGCTGACGAGCGCGTCGCGGTACCATCGCGTCTCGGCCGGGACCACGTACCACGGCGCCGCCTCGGTGCTCGTCCGCTCCAGGGCGATCTCGAAGGCGCGCATGTACTCGCCCCACCGCTCGCGCTCGGCGAGGTCGTCCGGGTTGAACTTCCAGTGCTTGTCCGGCCGCTCCAGGCGGCGCCGGAACCGCTCCAACTGGTAGGCCTTCGAGATGTGGAGCATGATCTTGACGACGCGTGTGCCCGCGTCCGCCAGCAGCGCCTCGAAGGCCCGGATGTGGTCGTAGCGCCGCTCGATGACGTCGGCCGGCGCCCAGTCGTGGACGCGCGCGATCAGCACGTCCTCGTAGTGCGACCGGTTGAACACGCGGATGTAGCCCTTCTCGGGCGCCTTCGCGTGGACGCGCCACAGGAAGTCGTGCCGCAGCTCCAGTTCGGTCGGAGACTTGAAGCTGGCGACGCGCACGCCCTGCGGGTTGAGCGGTCCGAAGACGTGCTCGGTGGTCGAGTCCTTGCCACCCGCGTCCATCGCCTGGAAGACGACGAGCAGGGCCTGCGTCCCCTCGGCGAACAGCCGCTCCTGGAGGTCGCGCATCGCGTCGACGTTGTCGTCGAGGAGCGCCTCGCCCGCGTCCTTATCCAGCCCGCCGTCGTCCTCGCTCGCGCGCTCCGCCAGCCGGACAGCGGCGCCGGGGCGGATGCGGTAGCGATCGGTGTCGATGTCAGGCATGACGAGATGGGGAGCCTACCGGCCGAAGATCTTGCCGAGCGCGGCGCGGCCGGCCTGGGCGAGCAGGTCGTCCTGGGCGCTCCCGTCGCCGTCGCGGTCGAAGAGCGACGAGAGAACGTCGCCGATGCCGGACGGCGCGGCCTCGCGCGTCCGCACGGCGTCCTCGGCGAGGGTACCGGAGAGACCGGCATCGTCGAGCCCGCGCTGGCGCTTGCGGCGGCCGAGCGCGGCCATCACGATGGGCGCGAGGATCGGGAGAAGCCTGGCGACCTGCGACAGATCGAGCCCGGACGTCTGGGCGACGCGTTCTTCGACTTCCCGCTGGCGGCCGCCGAGGATGTGGCCGAGGATGCCGCCGCCGTCGGCCTGCTTGCCCGAGAGTTGGCCGCCGAGGAAGCCCCCGAGTTGATCGAGCAGCGAGCCGTCGTGGTCGCGGTCGAGCGCGCGCGACAGGTCGCTGGCGCCGGCCGTCGTGTTCGTGTTGTTGAGGGCCGCGAGGATGGCCGGGAGCGCCGCGGCGACGGCCGTCTGCGTCTGGCCGCGGTCGGCGCCGATGGCCTGGGCGATCTGGCCAACGTTGTCGCCGCCGATGGAGTCGGCGAGGAGATCGAGGATGGTGCTCATGGGTCGGTCGAGAGGGGTGGCATGTACCCGCCGGGGCGGGGCGAGTTCGGCTCAGTCCACGAGGTGGACCGGCATCCAGCCGCGGAGGGCGTTCGAGAGGGCGAGCGCGTCGGCCGCGCGGAGGTCGCCGGGCGTGAGCGTCCGCTCTCCTGCGCGCGGATCGGTGGCGAGGACGGTCGCGCGCAGGACACCCGCCAGCCCGCCGGCCGCGAGCGGCGGCGTCCACAGCCGCCCGCCGATCTCGGCCCAGACCGTCGTCCTCGTTCCCTCGACGACTTCGCCACGGGCGTTGACGAGGACGGCCTCGTCGGCGCCGCGCTGGCGGGCGCGCTCGGCATGGGCGTCGTAGTGGGCGCGGGCCGTCGTCTTGAGCGTGCAGCGCCACGTGCCGGCCTCCGCCAGCGGCTCGGGGTCGATCCAGGCCGTTTGGATGGGTGTCTGCAATAACGGATCGGATTCGACCTCGACGTCTCCCCCCTCCCCCAGCGTCAGCCGCACGCGCTGGACGCCGGCCCCGACCGCCTCCGCCACGCGCTGGCGGACGTCGTACAGATCGAACGGATACCCGAGCACCACGGCGGAGGCCGCCAGTCGAGCGAGATGGCCGTCGAGAAGCGCGATGCGCCTGTCTTCAGCCCGCATGGTTTCGAGGAGGCGGGGAGCACTCATACCCGGTCGGTCAGGACGCGCGCTTTGAGCTGGCATTCGGCGTACTCGGCCGCGGCCTCGCTGTCCCACACGACGCCGCTGCCGACGTCGTACCGACCCTGCCCGTTCGCCACGACGGCGGTCCGGATGGCGACGTTGAAGGCCGCCGACCCGTCCGGCGCCGCGTGGCCGATGGCGCCGCAGTAGACGCCGCGCGGGCCCGTTTCGAGGTCTCGGATGATCGCCATCGCCCGAAGCTTCGGCGCGCCGGTGACGGAGCCGCACGGGAACAGCGCGCGCAGAACGTCCGCCAGCCCGGCGTCGGCGCGGAGGGCGCCGGTCACGGTCGACGTCATCTGCGTGACCGTCTCGTAGCGCTCGGCCTCGAACAGCGCCGGCACGCGGACGCTGCCGGCCTCGGAGACGCGCGCGAGGTCGTTGCGCAGGAGGTCGACGATCATCAGGTTCTCGGCCCGGTCCTTGGGGGAGGCGAGGAGCGCGTCCGCCAGCGCCGCATCGGCGTCGGGTCGCGACGACCGGGGCGCGGTCCCCTTCATCGGCCGCGCCGTGATCGTGCGGCCGGTCTCCGAGGCGTCGATCCGGAAGAAGAGCTCGGGCGAGACCGAGGCGACGGCGGTCTCGTCGAGAACCAGGAAGGCGCCGTAGGCCACGCGCTGGCGGCGGCGGAGCGCGGCATAGAGCGCCAGCGGGTCGCCGTCCACCGCGAATCGGAGCGGAGCCGTCAGGTTGATCTGGTAGACGTCGCCGGCGCGGATGTGGCGCTTGACCTCGTCGATGGCCGCATGGTAGGCGGGTTCGTCGAACGCGAACGTCGCCGGCCCGACCCGGGGGGACGCGGCCGGCAGGACCGCTTCTAACTCCTCGGCGGAGACATCGACGGGTGCCTCATAGACGCCGAACCAGCCGAGCGGGAGTGAGGAGCCGACGGCCGGCGGTTCGGGGAAGCGGTCCGGTTCGAGCGCGTAGCCCGCCTCGTAGCCGAGGAAACCGGCGACGTGAAGGCCGTCCGCCAGCGCCGCGTCGAGGGCGCCGAGGAGCGGGCCGACCTCGGCGTACGTGCGCGCCGCGAGCTGGCGGCGGGGATTCGAAAACAGACGCGCGCCCCGGCGCCCGGTATCGGCGTCGGGGCGCGGAGCGTCAAGGAGGACCGTGCCGGGAGTTCGGAGGGCGGCGGCAAGCACGGGGTGGAGAGCCCGCCGGAGAGCCCGCGGTTCCGCCCCTAGCGATTCATCATGACGTCGGTGTCCTCGGGGCCGACGTCGGTGCCCGTGAGGTTCGCCAGCGCGGGGCCGAGCGCGGCGCGGAACTCGCGCGCGCGCATCCGCTCCAGGACATCGCCGCGGCCGGCGCAGTAGCCGAGCAGCGCATGCGGCCGCTGCATGTGCTGGAGGGCCTCGCGGATGACCCACGAGTGCCACGGCCGGAGGTCGCGGTCGAACGGCCCGATGAGCCGGGCGTAGAGCCGATTGGCCGCCCGGTCGACGTCATCTTCGGACGTCAGCTCGCCCATCTCCAGCAGGCGCTGAAGGCCGCCCCAGATGTAGCCGGCGAGAAAGTCGTGCTGCCCGTCGGTGAGCGTGAGACCGGACTCGGGGCCGCTGTAGCCAAGGTCGACGAGCGGCGTCCGGATGCAGGCCTCGACGTGGGCCACGGCCTCGCGGATCATGGCTTCGACGTAGGCGGGGGACTTCGGCGGACGGGGCATCGAGAAGCGGTAGGGTGAGTCGTGCCGAGTGCTGGCAACGCCTGGCGCCCCTTATGTGCTGGACAGTATGCCTGAACCCGTTGTCACCTTCACACGACCTGGGAGCCGGCTGTTTCGGACCGGCGCTCGTTCCGGATGGCGGAGCCCAGAGTGAGACGAGAACTACCCCACTGGCTGGCGAGGCGCTGCCACCAGCCCGGCGCGGACGTGGTCGATCTCGTCGAGCCTACATGTTCCGCCGGTACTGCCCGCCGACTTCGAAGAGCGCGCCGGTGATCTGCCCGAGCGACGCCACACGGACCGTCTCCATGAGCGCCTCGAACGTGTTCCCGCCGCCGCGGGCCACGCGCTGGAGCACCGCCAGCGCGGCGGGCGCCTCGTCGGCGTGGCGATGGTGGAAGCGGGCGAGCCCGCCCAGCTGGCGCTCTTTCTCCTCGGGCGTTCCGCGCATCAGTTCGACCGTGGCGCCGGACGCCTCGCCCTCCGGCGCGAGGAACGTGTTGACGCCGACCACCGGCAGCTCGCCCGTGTGCTTCCGGTGCTCGTAGAGCATCGACTCCTCCTGGATCTTGCCGCGCTGGTACATCGACTCCATCGCGCCGAGGACGCCGCCGCGGTCCGAGATCCGCTCGAACTCCATCAGGACGGCTTCTTCGACGAGGTCGGTCAGTTCGTCGATGATGAACGCGCCCTGAATCGGGTTCTCGTTCTGCGCCAGCCCCAGCTCGCGGTTGATGATGAGCTGGATGGCCATCGCGCGACGGACGCTTTCCTCGGTCGGCGTCGTAATCGCCTCGTCGTAGGCGTTGGTGTGCAACGAGTTGCAGTTGTCGTAGATCGCCAGCAGCGCTTGAAGCGTCGTCCGGATGTCGTTGAACTGGATCTCCTGGGCGTGGAGGCTCCGGCCGGACGTCTGGATGTGGTACTTCAGCTTCTGGCTCCGGTCGTCGGCGCCGTAGCGGTCGCGCATCGCCACGCTCCAGATGCGCCGGGCGACGCGGCCGATGACGGCGTACTCGGCGTCCATCCCGTTCGAGAAGAAGAACGAAAGGTTGGGCGCGAATGCTCCGACGTCCATGCCGCGCGCCCGGTAGGCCTCAACGTAGGTGAACCCGTTAGCCAGCGTAAATGCCAGCTGGCTGATCGGATTCGCGCCGGCCTCGGCGATGTGGTAGCCCGAGATCGAGACCGAGTAGAAGTTGCGGACGCCCTCGTCGATGAACGCCTGCTGCACGTCGGCCATGCAGCGGAGTGAGAACTCGGTCGAGAAGATGCAGGTGTTCTGGGCCTGGTCCTCCTTGAGGATGTCGGCCTGGACCGTCCCGCGGACGGACTGGAGCGCCCGCTGGCGGATGTCCTCGTACTCGCCCTCGGTGAGAATCCCCCACGCCACCAGCTCGCGGCCGGAGGTGCCGAGAAGACCGAGGCCGGCGCCGTCGTGCCCCTCGGGGAGGCCGTCGTCGTTGTAGGGGATGTAGACCGGCCGGTCGTCGCCCAGTTCGTCGGCGATGCGCTGCTCGGCGGCCTCCCAGCGGCCCTCGGCCTTCAGGACCTGCTCGACCTGCTGGTCGATGGCCGTGTTGAAGAACATGGCCAGGATCGCCGGCGCCGGGCCGTTGATCGTCATCGAGACCGACGTGGTCGGCGCGCAGAGGTCGAAGCCCGAGTAGAGCTTCTTCATGTCGTCGAGCGTCGCGATGGACACGCCCGACGTGCCGACCTTGCCATAGATGTCGGGCCGGCGGTCGGGGTCGCGGCCGTAGAGCGTGACGCTGTCGAACGCCGTCGAGAGCCGCTTGGCGGGGAGGCCAAGGCTGACGAGGTGGAACCGCTTGTTCGTTCGCTCCGGCGTGCCCTCGCCGGCGAACATCCGGGTCGGGTCCTCGCCCTCACGCTTGAGCGGGAAGACGCCCGCCGTGAAGGGGAAGTGGCCGGGGAGGTTTTCCAACAACGCATAGCGGAGGCGCTCGCCCGGGTCCTCGGCGCGTGGGAGCGCCACGCGCGGCACCTTCGTCCCGCTCAGCGTCTCGCGCGTCAGCGGCTGGCGGATCTCCTTGCCGCGGACGTGATAGACCAGTTCGTCGGCCGCGTACTGCTCGGCGACGGCGTCCCAGTTTTCCAGGATCGAGCGGGAGCGGGCGTCGAGCTGGCCCCACCAGTGGCTCGCCATCTCGTCGAGGCGGCCCGCCAGCTGGTCGCGGTCCTGGGGCGCCCAGCGTTCCACCTGCTGGCGCGCGCCGGCGGCCTGGCCCCACTTGCGCGCCGTCTCGACTTCGGCCTCGGCCCACTGGCGGTAACTCCGGCACGTCTCGACGATCTCGGCGAGGTAGCGCTGCCGGTTCGGCGGGATGATGGCCCGCTCCCCCGGGTTCGGCTCGGGCACCGTGTCGGCGTCGTAGAGCGACGAGCGGCGGTCGAACCCGTGCGTACGGAGCTGGTCCAGCAGCGCGAGGTAGAGCCGGCTGACGCCCGGGTCGTCGAACTGGGCGGCCATGGTCGGGTAGACCGGCATCGTGTCCGGCGACTGGCCGAAGGCGGCCCGGTTGCGCTGGACCTGCTTGCGGACGTCCCGGAGGGCGTCCTGCGCGCCGCGCTTTTCGAACTTGTTGAGCGCCACGAGATCGGCCGCGTCGAGCATCCCGATCTTCTCCAGCTGCGTCGGCGCGCCGAAGTCGGACGTCATGACGTAGAGGCTGACGTCGACAAGCTCGGCCACCTCGGTATCGCTCTGGCCGATCCCGGCCGTCTCGACGACGACGAGGTCGAAGCCTGCCGCGCGGCAGACGTCGATGGCCTCCGCCAGTGCGCCGCTCGTGGCCCGGTGCGCCTGGCGCGTCGCGAAGCTCCGCATGTAGACGCGGTCCGCGTGCTCGCCATAGAGCGCGTTCATCCGGATGCGATCGCCCAGGAGCGCCCCGCCCGTCCGCCGCCGCGTCGGGTCGACGGAGAGGACGGCGACGTGGACGTCGTCGAAGTCGTTCAGGACGCGCCGGACGAGCTCGTCCGTCAGCGTCGACTTGCCCGCGCCGCCCGTGCCAGTGATGCCCACCACGGGGACCGACGGCGGAGAGCCGGGGACGGAGGGCCGAACCGCGGGCGCGCCGTCGCCCGAGGGCTGGGCCGCGCGCTGCTCGACGGCCGTGAGCGCGCGCGCCACCGTCTGGACGTCCGGGGCGCTGGCGGTGGCCGTCGCCAGCGGGGTGTCGCCGCCGGTCTCGTC
>CAYPVZ010000123.1:0-7928 GCA_964414235.1 uncultured Rhodothermales bacterium
CTGGCCCGGGTGGGCCTCGGCGAGGCCCTCGACGAGGTCGATGAGCGAGTCCGTCAGCGCGCGCGCGCCGCCGGTCTGCTGGTACTCGGACGGGATGTAGATCGACATGAACGCGACGTCGAGCCCGCCCTCGATGGCGCGGGGGTAGTCGAAGTCGCCGCGTCCGGTCGGGCCGGAGACGTCGTCGGGCGTCTCGGTCAGCCGGTACGGCACGTCGATGTGGGTGTCGACGACGAGGGCGTCGTGGGTGAGCGCGGTGGCACGCGCCTGCAAATCGGACATGGGGGCGATCGAGCCCGTGCGAGACGGACCCGAGCAGGCCGCCAGGGAGAGGAGGGCGACGAAGAGAAGGGCGGGACGCACGGGGGTGGGAGGGGGGACGGCCCTCAGTCTAACCCCCCTCCGGCGGCCGCTGCAGGAAACCGCCAGCCTCCCAGACGCACGACGGCCCCGGCGGGGGACACACAACCCCGCCGGGACCGACGCTCCCGGAACCGACCCCGGGGTCCTAGCCGAGCCAGTAGCTCAGCTTGATCAGGAAGACGTTCGTCACGGGGTCCGTGAACAGCCCACGCACGTCGCGGCCGATCTCGAACGCACCGTCCTCGGCATAGCCGCTCCGCTGCTGCTGCCAGACGAGGAAGAGCGCCGAGCCCGGCCGGTACTCCCACCGCAGGACGGCGTTGCCCTGCAGCGCGCGGACGGTGAAGTTGGGGTTCGAGAACGTCGCAGAGCCACCGTCGGCGCCCGTCACGCGGTAGGCCTCCGTCGCGGTCGGGTCCGCCACGAACTCGTCCTCGTCGTCGAAGTAGCCGGTCTCGATGGCGCCGAAGCCGTCGCCGTAGACTGGAAGGTCGAGCTGGCGGGTCTCGGTGAGCTGGCGGAAGGCGTCGTAGCGGCCGCGCGAGATGAACGGGCGGGCGTAGACCTGGAGCGAGAGCGTCGGCGAGAACGTCCAGTTGACGCGCACCGGGGCCGAGAGCGTCGTCTGGTCGATGCCGCCGAACACGTAGCGCTCGCCGAAGGTGGCGTCGAAGTCGGGGGCGTCGAAGCTGCCGATGTACTGGCGCGGTGAGGTCGAGACGTCGAGCGCGGCGGCGACCGTAGCCGAAACCGACGAGGTCGGCCGGAGCTCGGTCCCGATCTCGACGCCGTTGAAGCGACTCCCGAGTTCGTCGGTGTTGAATCCGGTCCAGGCGTAGGCTGAGACCGGCTTCCGATCGTCGGTCCACATGGTTGCGTTGATCGAGAGGCCGGCCGGCGACGTCGCCAGCGGGCCGCCACGCGTGAGCCGGTCGTTGGTCGAGCGCGTCCAGGCCTCCCAGTTGCCGGCGACGCCCCAGAAGTTGTGGAACGTGGCGTTGCCGTTGCCGCCCATGAAAGTCGCGGTCCGGTCGCCGTCGAAGTTCCAGCGGGCGCCGCTGTAGACGTTCGTGCTCCAGTTCTGGAAGGGGCCCTGCGCCTGATTCTGCTGGTACACGAGCACGGCGCCCGCGCCGACATCGTCGGCCCGGCCCTGGTAGCCGAGCTCGTTGGCGTCGAAACCGGGCGAGGTGAACTCGACGTGCGTCCCGCCGACCCAGTGCTCGCCGCCGGTCTTGAGGACGTTCATCTCGCCGGTCAGGCCCGCCAGCGACGTCCGCGTCGGGTCGACGTCGAGGTGGTCGGCGTCGGGGCGCTGGTAGACGCGGGGGTAGGCTCGCTGGAGCCGCTCGATGGCCTCGGCAGAGCCGCTCACGTAGCTCCCCGCCAGCTGGCCGTTGACGACCCAGTCCTCGGCGAACGGGTGCTCCAGGTCGAGCCCGAGCACCGTGGCCTGGCTCGGCAGGAGGCTGGCAATGGCGTCGGTGGAGGTGCTCCGGACGACCGACGTGCCGAGCACGCCGAGGATCGTCTTGCCGAACGTGCCGCGAGCGCGGGCCGCGGCGAAGTTGGTCGTCGGCTCGACGAGCGCCCGATCGTCGGCGATGCGGTTGCCGGCGGCGTCGAACGCCTGAAAGTAGCCGTACTCGGGGCCGGTCACGGCGTTGAGCACGCCGACGGAGAAGCGGCCGACCCGGCCCGAGAGCTTGGCCGCGCCGAGGATGGTCGACTGTTGCGGCGCGTCGGTGTACACGGTTCCGTTGTCGCCGGCGGCGTCGTGGGCCGCGTCCGGGACGAAGTCGGTCCGCTGGGGCGAGCGCCCGATGCGGCGCGTGTAGAGCAGCGACGGCCGGTTCATCCCGAAGAACCGCCGCGGGCGCATGTTGAACACGTCGGTGCCCTCGACGAAGAACGGCCGGCGCTCCTGGAACGAGAGTTCGAAGCCGCCGAGGTTGACCTGGGCCGGGTCCGCCTCGACCTGTCCGAAGTCCGGGTTCACGGTCGCGGTCAGCGTGAGGTCGCTCGTCAGGCCGTACTTGAGGTCGACCCCGACGCGCGGGGCGACGTCATTCGAGGCGTAGTACGGGTCGAGATCGTCACCCGGGGCGCGCGTGAGCACCGAGGCGACGTACGGCATGACCTCGAGCTGGCGCGGCGGGCGGAGGCTGCGGAGCCCCGCCAGCGTGCCGAACTGGCTGACCATCCCGTCGACCTCCGGGTTGACCGGACTCCAGAAGACCTGCTCGCCGGTGCGGACGAGATCGCGGCCGAACTGGAGGCCCCAGTCCTGAACGTCGAGGCCGCCTGCGTAGCGGAGCTGCGAGAGCGGGATGCGGAACTCCGCCGTCCAGCCCTCCGCGTCGCGCGTGGCCGCGCCGGACCAGACGGCGTCCCAGGAATCGTCCTCGTTGACGTCGTCGAAGAGGAGGATGTCGCGCTGGACGCCGGCCGGGTTGAGCGCGAAGAGGAAGCCCGTCCGACGGTCGTGGTACGAGTCAAACGCGACATAGGCCCAGTCGCCGGTGAGCCCTGCGTCGCGGCGCCCGAGCGGGGCGCCGATGGCGTCCGGCTGCGAATCGTGCATTCGCATGCCGACGTAGAGGGCGCCGCCGTCGTAGAGCACGCGGGCCTCCGTCTGCTCCGAGGCCGGGTCGCCCGGTGCCGGCCGCCGCTGGACGAAGCCCGAGGCGACCTCGGCGCGTGCCCAGGCCGCCTCGTCGAGCACGCCATCGATGGCGATGTCGGTCTCGATGGCGACGGCCTCGACCGAGCGGATGCCGGGCGGTGTGACGGGGCGGGGCGGGGTTGTGGTCTGGGCCAGGGCCGGGACGGCGAGAAGGGCGGCCAGGAGGAGCGAGAGTCGCACAGGCGGAGGGGGAGAGAACACCCGCAGGACGGGCCAGCCGAGACGAGGGTTACAGGGGGTGCTAAAAAAATCGCATCCCTACTCCGCGCGCAGGCGCACGGGCCCATTCTGCGTCCTCAGTCGGACTGGCGCGCCCCCGCGGCCGAGGGTCGTCTCCAGCGCGTCGCCCACGTACCGGCCCTGCTGGCGGTCGCCCTGGTCGTAACGGAGACCCTCGATGGAGATCCGCCCCACGTTCGTGCGCGCCGCCAGTCGGGCGGAGAACTCGCGCGGGACGGACAGCGTGACGGGCCCGTTAACGGTCTCGACGTCGAGACCGGCGCCGCGCCATGCATTCTCTTCGACCGACACCGAGACGGGCCCGTTCGTCGCGTGGGCCGGGACGTCGCCGGCGACGTCTTCCATCGCGATCGGCCCGTTGACTGCCTCGGCACGGATCGTCCCGTCGAGGCCGAAGATGCCGATCGGGCCGTTGACCACGCGGACGGCGAGGTCGGTCTGGCGCGGCGCGAAGATCTCGTAGCTCACCGACACGGACGTGTTCCGGTGTCCTCGCGTGTCGGGCATCTCGGAGTGGACGCTCCCGCCGTGGACGACGACCCGGCTCTGAGCGACGAGCCGGTCGGCCTCGCTCTGGCTGGACGCCGTGCTCAGGACCCGGGCGCGGACGAGCACGTCGCCGCGGTCCCACCGTTTGACGGTAACGCCGCCGTTGGGATGGCCGTTGACGTCGAGCGCGCGGGCGCGCGTCACGGTCTCGCGGACCTCGCAGCTCCGGTAGCGGTTCTCGGGATTCCGGTCGTGGTCGTCGCACCAGTCGTCATCCGCCAGGACGCGCTCGGCACGCGGAGGATAGGACGGCTGGGCGCATGCCGAGGCGGAGACGAGGGGCAGAACGAGGAGGAGGCGGAGCAGAACGGGCATGGCGGAGGGACAGAGGTGGGGCTGGCGGACGCCGTGACCGGCGTCCGAGAAGCAGGCAAAGGGGGGAGAGGACCTAGCGGCTGTCGCCGTGGGAACGGCGGACCGCTTCGCGACGGGCCGCGTCGACGGCGTCCCAGTCGATGTCGGCGGAGTCCATACGGACGCCGATCTCAGTGTTCACCGTGGTCTCGGTGCTGAGATGGACTGTGGTGGTCCCATTCGTTGAGACGGAGACGGAGTGGCGGGCCTCGTCGGCCTGGCGGAGCGCCTCGCGGCGGCTCCTGTCGGCGTCACGTTGGGCACGCTCGATCTCACGCTGAGCCTCGCGAAGTGCGTCGCGCTGCTCACGTTCCGCCTCGCGCTGGGCGCGTTCAACGTCTCCCTGAGCCTCACGCATGGCCCGTTCGATGTCCCGCTGGGCGTCGCGCTGCGCGCGCTCGACGGCGGCCCGGGCTTCCGAGTGCGCGGTGGTCCAGCCGGTCGATTCCCGGAGGCCCCGCGCGGCGTCGGCACGGACCGCGGCTACGTCGATCTGAGCGAGCGCGGCTTCCGCGTCGCGGAGCGCCTCCTGGCGAATCCGCACCGTCTCGGGGCGGTAGCGCTCGGCATCGTCGAGGGCGCGGCGAGCGTTCTGCAGGGCGCGGGCGGCGTCTTTGCGAGCCTGCGCCAGTGCAGCCCGGATGTCCTCGCACTCCCACTCGTCGAGATCGCATGCTTCGTCCTGGTCCGTGGTGTCGGCGACGAGCGCCAGTGGAGCGGGCGGCGCCTCAGGTGCCTCCGGAGCAGTCGGATCCAACGAGGACGCCAGGACGACCGGGTCGTCCGCCGCCTCTGTCGCCTGGGCCACGGGCTGGATGGCCCCGAGCGGCACGGCGACGAGCGCCACGAACGCGAGCATCCCGCCGACGCCCGACCGGCCCAGCCGCCCGCGTCGCCGCTCCGCGTCGAGGATCGAGGTGATGCGTCCTTCGAGCGGAGCCTTTCGGGCCATCGGCGCGACGCCGGCCAGCGCCAGCCGGTCACGCCGGAGCGCGCGGGCCACGCCGACCAGATGCGCCGCGTAGGCCGACGGCCGGGCGCCGCCCTGGATCACCGCGTCGTCGCAGGCCTGCTCGCGGGCGTCGAGGAACCGACGGTAGCCCCACCACGCGAGCGGGTTGGGCCAGTGGAGGGAGACGGCGACCTGGGCGATGACCTGGGTCCAGGCGTCGCGGCGGCGAAGGTGGGCCATCTCATGCAGGAGGACGGCCTCGCGCCGGTCCTCGGTCCACTCGTCGGCCGAGGCGGGCAGGACGACGGCCGGGCGGCCGAGCCCCCACGCGATGGGCACCTCCAGGGCGTCCGAGCGGAGCAGGCGGACGGGCTCGTCGAGACCGCTCAGCCGACGGGCGTGCTCGGCCAGGACGCCCCACTCCTCGTCTGTTTCGGGCCGGGCCAGCGCCACGAGGCGGTAGGCCGCCAGCGTTGCCGCCAGCCACCCGAGCCCGACGACGAAGGCGCCGAGGCCCCAGAGGCCGAGGGCCCACAGGGCGAGCGTCGGGAACCGGCGGTCGGGCTGGGGAAGGCCGGCGGTCGAGAAGGTGGCCGCCACCTGGGCATCGACGTCGGCCTCGAACGCGGCCAGCATGGCCTCGTGATCGGCCTGCTGTGCGTCGAAGTCGGCCATGGCGGCGTCGAAGTCGCCCATCTGGGCCTCGAAATCCGCCATGTCGCTCTCGAAGTCGGCGATGGCCGCCTGGTGCGCCGTGATGGCGGCCGCGTTGACATGCCCGGCGGGGAAGCCGGGCGGTGCTGGCGGTGCGGGCGGCGCTGGGACGGCCGGCGGCATCGGGACGCCCTCCACCAGGATCAGCGGCGGCTCGGCGGCGGGCAGCATGCCGAGCGCCCAGTGCGGCCCGACGGTTTCCAGCACCGGGAGCAGCAGGAGCGCGCCGAAGGCGGCGGCCCAGATGCCGTGGCGCGCCGAGGCGGGCGCCGCGCGGAGCAGCACCGTCGCCAGCGCCGCCAGCAGGAGCACGAGGGCACCCTTCAGGGCGACCGCGGCGAAGAAGGGGAGCGTCATCATCGGCCCTGGGCGCGTGCGCGCTGGATGAGGTCGTCGAGGCGGTCGAGGTCGTCGGTCGAGAGGTCGGACGAGGCTTCGTCGAGGAGGGCGGCGACGGCGCGCGTCGGCGTGTCGTCGAAGAAGGTCTGCATGAGGTGGCGGAGGGCCGAGCGGCCGGCCGCCTCCCGCGTCTGGACCGGGAGGTAGACGTAGCGCGGGCCGTCTACCTCGTGGCGGATGTGGCCCTTCTCCTCCAGAATGCGGAGATGCGTGCGGACGGCGGAGTCGCTCGGTGCGTCGTCGAGGGCCTCCCGGACGTCGGCCGCGGAGGCGCGGCCGAGGCGGTGGAGGACATCGAGGACCTGGCGCTCGCGGCGCGACAGTGGGGGGGCGGGCATGAGAGGAGACGAGGTCGTGTTAAAAACTTAGCGAGCAGAGTAGGGACCCGGTCTCGGCCTGTCAAGCCGGGCGCCGCCATTTTTTTAGCGGCGCACGAACCGACCGCTCCCGTCGTTCTCCACCGTCGCGCTGGCGGCGCATACCGGCGAACCCCCGTGCCCGGTTGCACGCCGTGAGCGTCATCTCCACAGTCCCCGTCCGCCATGCGTCCGTAGGTTTCGGGATCGATCGCCCCTCGCCCATGGCCCTCCCTGCCCAGACCTCGCTACTCCGCCGGATCATCGTCGGCGTGGCCCTCTTCGGGATCGTTCTCGTGACCCACCTCGCGCTCCAGAAGGCGGGCGGGTTCCAGAACGGCTGCACCGGCTTCGGTGACGTCGACTACACCGCCAGCGCGCAGACGACGGGCGAGACGTCCGGCTGCGCGACCGTGACTGAGGGCGAGTACGCCGACTTCCTCGGCATCCCCAACGTCACGCTGGGCCTCCTCTTCTACGTTCTCGTGTCGCTGCTGCGGCTGGGCTACGTCGTCGCCCGCGACGACCGGGCGCGGCTGGCGGCGTTCGGCGTCGTCTCCGTCGGGTTCCTCTACACGCTGTACCTCGTGTACCTCCAGGCCGTCGTCATCCAGCACTTCTGCCCGCTGTGCATGACCTCGGCCGCCCTCGTCCTCACCCTCTTCGTCCTCCACGTGATCGAGCACCGCCGACTCCAGAGCGCCCCCGAGGCGTCCGACGCCCCCCGCCGCCGCGCGACCCCCGAGCCGACCGGGCTCGCGGCGCTCCGCCCCTACGCCGCCATCCTGGGCGTCTTCGCCGTCCTCCTCTTCGGCGCCTTCGCGATCGCGCCGGAAGGGGACGACGCGAGCGACCTCCCCGCGACCTCCGACTTCACGTCGGCCCCGGCCGGCCCGACGCGGATCGAGCAGGTCACCGGCGCCTGCGCGTACGACTCGACGTTCGCGCCCATCACGGACCTCAGCCCCTTCACGACGGGCCCCTACCTCGGCGCGGCCGACTCCGACGTCACCGTGATCGAGGTCGTCGACCCGAACTGCCCGCACTGCCGCGAGCTCTCGGAGACGATGGACGGCGTGATCGAGGCCAACCTCGAGAACGCCCGCTTCTACTACGTCCCGTACCCGCTCCGCCAGCAGTCGCTGGGCCAGATCATCGCGCTCAAGGTGGCCCAGCAGAACGGCCACTTCTTCGACCTCCTCCACGAGATGTTCCGCCGCCAGGACCAGACCTGGGGCATGACGCTGCCGGAGCTCATCGAGACGGCCAACGCCGTCGGCATGGACGGGGCGGCGCTGGAGGCGATGCTCAACGA
>CAYPVZ010000124.1:0-7885 GCA_964414235.1 uncultured Rhodothermales bacterium
GCCGACGTAGGCGGGCCGGGGGTGGCCGTGGCCGCCGACGTGGGGGGCGAGGGGGGGCGGGGGGGGGGGGGGCGGGGGGCGGCCGAGCAGGCGGGAGAGCCAGGACATGGCGGGACCTCAAAACACGGCCGGCGGCCCCCCTTCGAACGGATGGGGCCGCCGGCCGGGGTGTGTGACGCGAGGGGAAGCTACGCTTCCTCGACCGGCTCGGGGGCCTCGCCCTCGGCGAGGGGCGCCTCGACGGCCTCCGTCTCGTCCTCGTCGGTGACGGTGCCGCGGGGCACGGTGACCGTGGCGATGGTCCGGTGGGCGTCGGTCAGGACCTCGATGGCGTCGCCGAGGCCGAGCTGCTCGACGTGGATCGACTCGTTGACGCCGAGCGCCGAGACATCGACCGTGATGTGGCCCGGGATGTCCTTCGGGAGGGCGCGGATCTGGAGCTCGGAGAGCGGCTGCGAGAGCGTGCCGCCGGCCTTGACGCCGCGCGGGGCGCCTTCGAGGTGGACCGGGACGGTCATCGTCAGCATCTCGCCGACCGTGAGCGCCTGGAAGTCGACGTGGATCGGGGCCTCGGTGACGGGGTGGTAGTCGACCTGCTTGAGGATGGCCTCGTGGTCGGCCCCGTCGACGGTGACGGCGACGCGGTAGGTCTCGGTCGTGAAGATGAGCGGGCGGAGCGCCAGCGTCTCGACGGCGAAGTGGACCGGCTCGGTGTGGGCGCCGTAGAGGACGCAGGGGACGAGGCCCTCGCGGCGGGTCGCCTTGGCGGCGGACTTACCGGTCTCGCGCGGCCGGGCGTCGAGCTGGATGGACTGCATGATTCGGTGCGGGGTCGGGGATGGCGGCGCCGGCCAAACACAGCGACAGACGTGCGGCGCGGCCCCGGAACCGGAAGCCTACGGCGCGCGAGGGCGCTCCTACCGCGACGAATCCGCGAAGAGGGGCGCGGGGGGAGGGTCGACGCTGGCGAATGGAGGATCGCCGGGAGTGGCTCGTGGCGCTGGCGGGCGGCGGGGGGCGGAGGGTGTCCGGCGATGCCGCCAGTCGGGGCGGACACCCCTACCCGGCTCTGCCGGGTTCCCGGCAGAGCCGGGAGCCTCCTCAAGGGGGCCGGGGCTCTCGTACGGACCGCTCAGGCGTCGGGGTCGGCGGTGGTGCCTCGGCCGCGGCCGCGGTTGACGACGGTGCGGGCGGCGCGGTAGTCGCGGGCGAAGTCGGGGTGGGCGGTGGCGAGGCGCTCGACCTCGGGGTCGAGGTGGTCGACGAAGAGGGTGTTGAGGGCCGAGAGGTGCTCGGCGATCCGGGCGGTGGCGCGGCTCTGGGCGATGATGGCGGCGCGGGGGGTGTCGAGGGCCTCGGCGAACTCGTCGTCGAGGGCGTCCTGGGCGTCGATCTCCTCCTGGGTGACGGAGGTGCGGGCGACGAGGCCGTCGTCGCCGTCGGCGACCTCGCGGGCGGCGGTGACGACGAGGGTGGAGTACTTGGCGAGGTCGAGGCCGCGGAGGTCGTCGACCTCGGTGGCGGTGGTGCTGAGGCGGCCGGCGAGCTCGGTGAGGCTGCGGCGAAGGGCGTAGGCGCGGACGGCGGCGGCGAGGTTGACGGCGCCGGTGCGGACGCGCTGGCGGAGGTCGGCCTTGACGTCGGTGACGCCGGAGGTGGGGTTGGCCTGGAGCTCGGCGGCGTCGCTGATGCCCTGGAGGTGGGCGTCGAGATCGGCGACGTCGTCGACGGTGTCGGGGGTGCCGTCCCAGGCGGCGCTGTAGGTGGCGAGGACGCGGCGGGTGGCCTGGGCCATCTCGATGCGGTTGATCTGGCGGTCGTTCATGACGCAGCGGGGGTGGTTGGTACCTCTATAGACCCGGCTTCATGCCAGATATAACATTCCATGGCGACTTTTTTTGCGGGTCGCACTGAGGCCGCGGCTGACGGCGAAGGAGTCGCTGCTGTCCGCGAAGGAATCGCGGCTGACCGCAAGGGAAGGACCGCTGTCCGTTCGGGAAGGCCTGCTGTCTGCGAAGGAAGGGCCGCTGATCGTGCGGGAACGGGCGCTGACCGCGAAGGAATTGCCGCTGTCTGTGCAGGAACGAGGGCTGACCGTGCGGGAACGGCGCCTGTCTGTGCAGGGACAGGCGGTGACCGCGCGGGGGCGTCCTCACGCGAGAGGCGGGCTGGCGGCGGTCACCAGTGGGATGTACACGAGCGCTGCGGTATCATCGGCATGGTCTTCACTTTTCTTCGGATCGGTTATGGCTCGTGGCCCCGTCGATGCATTCATCCTGTACAACTCGCGAGAAGGGGAGCCTGTCCGAGAGCTCGTCAGAGCGCTAGAGGCAGAGAAGATCTCAACGTCATTCTCGCAAGGGGACATTCAGGCTGGTAAGGCCTGGCGGGAGTCAGAAGGTGCTGCATTCCAATCCGCACGATCTGTCTTAGTTCTGTTGGGGGAACAGGGTTGGGGGCCTACGCAGAGCCGAGTGGCGAGGGAGCTTGAGCTTAGTGAAGACCGGCTGGTGATCCCCGTCATAATTGGAGACGTGCCGGAGGAGGTGTCTCGTGAAGTCGGAGCATTCTTCCAATGGAGGGACCGAGTGGATCTGCGGACCGACTTCGATAGAGGGGTAAAGAAGGTGGTGCAAGCAATCAGCAACGTGGTTGGCAGTCAGGAAGCTTTCGTCAATAGAGAGGACATTCGCTTCGACCCTATGGTGGACCGGACCCTGGCGGATCTGGAGGAGGGAACTCTGGAGGTACAAGCGTCAGCGCTGGACAAGGTGCGAGGGCTAGAGGACGAGACTGCCCGAACGCAACTGGCGGATAAGCTATGGAGGAGGATCAATCAGCGACCTGGTCCGCCATTGAAGAGGGCAGATTCGAGTGCTGAAAGTGATGTGGCGTCATGGTTGCTGAGTGCTTTGGTGATAGCCGACGTGAAGGGGAAATACAGGGGGGTGGTAACCGAAGTGGTGCTCGGGGAGAGCACGCTCAGTGAGCGAGGGCGGTTGATGGTCCTGGCAGAGGCTCACCGTGTGGGCAACACCTACTGGCAGAAACTGGCGCAGCAGGCCTTCGAGCAGGTTCCCAATTCTGCCATTGCCGTACTTGCTCGGGTGTTGCTCTTCCCGGAGGGGGCCAGGGAGATCATCACGGGTCTTCTGGGCTCGGCTGATCCCGAGCGCCGGCGGTGGGCACTGTGGGTTCTCAGAGTGACACCTATGCCCGAGGTGGTGAACTACATCGGAGACATCCTCGACGATCCGTTGTCGACCAAGGTGATCTATGACGCACTCTACGCACTCGGCCAACCGGGGATGGCCGAGGCAGTCGCAGGCTCTAGCCACCCAGCCCTCGCTGCGCACCGCCTCGTTCTTGAAGTTCTGAGCTTCTATGGAGCGGCGCACGGGTTGGCGCGGAGGGTATTCGTGGATCTCCTGGCGGCGCTCGAAGCGAAGGAAGTTGATGTGTTGCTCACGCAGCCTCCAGACGATCAGCAGGCTGCTCAGGCCGCCCGTGACCTATCGTTGTTGTTGGCTAGGATCCGCCAGTCGCGGGCAACTGAGAACCGGCCGCCATACTTGCCGGGTTATGCCACGGACAGCCTGATCGGGGTGCGAGCGCTGGATGCAGACCGGCTGGGGATCGGTAAGGACGTGGTCGTGCTGACGTCGGTGATGTTGGCCAAAGACGTGACGCCGCCGCTAGCGATTGGCCTGTTTGGAGATTGGGGGACGGGGAAGAGCTTCTTCATGCAGGCCATGCAGGAGCAGACAGCACTGATCACAGAAGTGTCCGTTGGAGACACGGATTCCCCGTTTTGCTCAGACGTGGTCACGATCCGGTTCAACGCGTGGCACTACGCGGACGCGAACCTGATGGCGAGCCTCGTCAGTCACATCTGGACGGAACTCGCGGAGCATGTTTCGCCGACGGTCCGACCGGTCGAGGTAGAGGCCCGACTCGAGACGGAGCGTACCTCGCGGATCGCTGAGGCGGCGACTGCCGAGAATGCGCTCGCCGAGACGGACCGCCAGATCGCCGACCGAGAGCGGGAACTAGAGTCTCTCGCTCGGGAGCGGGAGCAGCGGGAGGTTCGGCTTCGCGATCTCAATGCGGATGACCTCAGTTCTCTCTTGGAGCCCAAGGAAAAAGAGAAGGTGCAGGACGTACTGGAAGAGGTGGGTGTCCCAGCCGTCGTATCGAGTTCGACCGATCTAACACGGGCGGCCGCAGACGTCAACGTCATGTGGCGTCGCGGCGTCGGGCTCGTGCAGGCGTTGTGGGCTCCCGGTAACCGATTGACTACCCTGGGCCTCGTGCTCTTCGTGCTCGTGGCCGGGCCGCTCATCGCGCTTGTCGTGGACCTGTTGGAGGCGAGCGGAGTGGTCACTGCGGTCGCAGCGATCTCGGCAGAGGTGGTGGCGTTGATCGGGACGACGGTCGCCGCGATCCGGCAGGCGGTGGCCTGGTTCCGCCCGCGTCTAGAGACCATCGAAGCCGCAAAGCAGAAGGTCGACGCGAAGCTGGCGGAGAAGCGGGCCGAACCAACGACTCGGGAGGTTGCTCTCCAGCAGGAGATCGAGGCGTTACACCAGGAACGCGAACAAGCTACGGTCCGGCTCACAGAGGCGAAGGCGGACGCAGTCCGGCTGGCGGTGGAGATTCAGGATTCGAGGGAGCGACGGAGCCTCGCGTATTTCGTCGGCGAACGGCTGCAGTCAGGCGACTACGAGCGACACCTCGGGCTGACGGCGACGATCCGTCGGGACTTCGAGGCGCTCATTGACCGGTTGGCGAACGTTCCTCCGGAGCAGGAAGAGGGGCCACGACCCGTCGACCGGATCGTGCTCTACATCGACGACCTCGACCGGTGCACTGAAATGGACGTGGTGAAGGTGCTGCAGGCAGTCCATCTGCTGCTGGCGTATCCACTGTTCGTGGTCGTAGTCGGGGTGGACCCGCGGTGGCTTATGCACTCGCTTCGGAAGGGCCACTTGGCATTCGAGGATGACAAGGGCGCGAACGCGTGGACGACGACGCCGCAGAACTACCTGGAGAAGATCTTCCAGATCCCGTTCGCGCTGCGCCGAATGAACGGGGCGGGGTATGGAGATCTCGTAGCCGGACTGCTCGATCCTGCGGCGGAGGTCGAGCGGGAGTCGGTAGATGTGGTCACGTCTGGCCGAGAGGAGCCGGGCGCACCGGAGTCCACCGGAGAGGTGATGGCCTCCGAAGCCCACGCCGTGACCACTAGCGGGGAGGAGGAACCGGCCCCGATCGATGCCGATGACACCGAGGTTGGGAATAGGAGCACGACGACAGTTTCTCCTCCGGCGCCTATATTCGTGGTGGACCGTGAGGCGCTGGTGATTCGGTCGTGGGAGGCGGGCTACGCCCGGGGTCTCCATGCGCTGATCAGGACGCCCCGTGCGGTCAAGCGGTTTGCGAACATCTACCGGTTGCTGAAGGCGCCGGTGAAGGATCTGGAGGGGTTCGAGGGGTCAGCTAAGGAACTGGGGGAGTTCCAGGTGCCGATGCTCCTTCTGGCGGTATCGGTGGGGGCATCGGAGGTGGCAAAGGCGCTGCTACCAGCGCTCAGCGAGTCCGCGCGCGCGAACAGCTCCGCGTATCATGCTCTGATGGAGATCGATGTAGGAGGACTCGACCTCTCCTCAACAACGCCTGAGGCCGTGGGTCGCATCGTCCGTGATATGAAGGACCTGATGGCGGAGAACTCCTTTCCGACATCGTCCGAGTTGCTCCGGAAGTGGATCCGACGGGTAGCGCGGTACTCGTTCGACCTCGGGAAGGCGACGGGCCTCGACGTGGAGTAGCGGGACCACCCCTGTCCCCCTCATGCGATGAGGGGGGACTTCGCGAGTAGCCGCTCGGCTGGCGGGGCGCACCGCCAGCGGGACGAGAGGATGCCGCCGGCGGTGTCCATTCTCCACCGGCGATCCTCTATCCTCTCGCCCTACGACGCGAAGAGCGTCGAGATGGACTCGTCGGAGCCGATGCGGTGGATGGCGTCGGCGAAGAGGGCGGCGACGGAGATGACCTGGATCTTGTCGGAGGTCCGCTGGAGGGGGACCGAGTCGGTCACGATGACGCGCGAGAGCGGGCTGGCCTCGATGCGGTCGACGGCGGGACCCGAGAGGAGCGGGTGCGTGCAGAAGGCCTGCACGTCGATCGCGCCGGCCTCGTGGAGGGCGTGGGCGGCCGAGGTGAGGGTGCCGGCGGTGTCGCAGAGGTCGTCGATGAGCAGGCAGTTCTTGCCGTTGACGTCGCCGATGATGTTCATGACCTCGGCGACGTTGGCGACGGGTCGGCGCTTGTCGATGAGCGCCAGCCCGGCGCGGAAGCGCTTGGCGTAGGAGCGGGCGATCTTGGAGGCGCCGACGTCGGGGGCGACGACGACGAGGTTCTCGCGGAAGTCGCGGACGGACTGGCCGCTGGCGCGGGCGGCCTCGGCGAGCGTGTTGTCGTCGGCGAGCCACTGCTCGAAGACGACGGAGCCGTAGAGGTGATCGACGGGGATGTCGAAGAAGCCCTGGATCTGGGCGGCGTGGAGGTCCATGGTGAGGACCCGGTCGACGCCGGCCTCCTCGAGCATGCGCGCGATCATGCGCGCGGCGATGGACACGCGGGGCTGGTCCTTGCGGTCCTGGCGGGCGTAGCCGAAGTACGGGATGACGGCGGTGATGCGGGCCGCGCTCGCTCGGCGCGCGGCGTCGATCATCAGGAAGAGCTCCATCCAGTGGTCGCCGGGGGGGGGCGTGGACTGGATGATGAAGAGGTCCGTGCCGCGGATGGACTCCTCGTAGCGGACGTAGATCTCGCCGTCGGAGAAGTTGCGGAGCGAGATGGCGCCGAGCTCGACGCCGTACTCCTCTGCGATGGCCCGTGCGAGGGCCGGGTTGGAGCGGCCGGCGAAGATCGAGACGGGGAGGGTCAGGGACACGGCGGTCGCAGAGAGGGGGGCCCGGGGGGGCGGGTTGCCCGAGGAGGATTCGAACCTCCACAAACAGCTCCAAAGGCTGCTGTGCTGCCATTACACCATCGGGCAGACGGGACCGGGGCTGGGCGCGTGCGGTACGTTTGCGCCTCGCCCCGGGGCGTCGCCAAGCTACAGGGCGCTCCGGGGCGGGTCAACGCGCGGCCCGCCTGCTGCGCCGCTCTTCGGGCCGCCGGCCCGGTCTTGCCCCCCTCTTCACCGCCGTGCCCGACCACGATCTCTCCGTTTCCGACGGGTCTCCGTCGCCCGACGAGCGCCGCGCCATCGGCGTTCTCGGCGGCCTCGGCCCCTACGCCGGCCTCGACCTCGTCCGCTGGGTGTTCGACGAGACGGCCGCGCGGGCCGACCAGGAGCACCTGCCGGTCGCGCTGCTCTCGTACCCGAACCGGATCCCAGACCGGGCCACGTGGCTCGGCGATCCGGAGGGCGCGCCGAGCCCGGTGCCGGCCATGCTGGAGGTGCTGCGCCGGCTCGACGACGCCGGGTGCGCGGTCGCGGGCATCCCGTGCAACACGGCCCACGCGCGGCCGATCTACGACCGTCTCCTCGACGGGCTGGCGGCGGACGGGCGCGACCTCCGGCTGCTGCACATCGTGGACGCCATCGTGGCGTTCATCGAGGAGGTGGCGCCGGGGGCGACGCGGATCGGGGTGCTGGCGACGAATGCCAGCGTGAAGAACCGGCTCCACGGGACGGGGCTGGAGGCGGCTGGCATGGAGGCGCTGAAGCCGGACGCGGGGCACCAGGCGCGCGTGCAGGAGTCGATCTACGTGGCGGCGTGGGGGCTCAAGGCGCAGAGCTCGCCGCCCGACGAGCGGTCCCGGCAGGCGCTGCTCGACTAGACGGACAACCTTGTCTAGCGCGGCGAGGAGTCGA
>CAYPVZ010000125.1:0-7863 GCA_964414235.1 uncultured Rhodothermales bacterium
GCGGTCGGTCGAAGGTGGTCGCCTACTTCGTCGACGCCGTCCGCGTGTCTGACGCGTACGACGGCTCGGTCTCGGACCAGATCGAGACCGCCGGGATCGAGGAGCTCCAGGTGATCGCGGGCACCTACAACGCCGAGTACGGCCAGGCCAACTCGGGCATCATCAACGTCGTCACGAAGGACCCCGGCTCGACCTTCGAGGGCAACGTCGAGGTGTTTTCGGGCAGCTACGTCGTCGGCGGGAGCGGCGGTGGCGACGCGCTCCGGGGCGTCAACGCGGAGGCGTACCCGCTGCTGGCGAACCTCCCGTACCTCGACGTCGACCCGTACTCCTACCTCGACGTCCGGCCGACCCAGTACGTCAACGGCCAGGCCTCGCTCTCGGGCCCGATCCTCCCCGGCCGGCTCGGCTTCTTCGCCCTCGGCCGCTACTTCCGCAACGACGGCTGGCTCTACGGGGCCCGCGTCTACAACCCCGACGGGACGCCCGGCGACTCGGCGCTCGTGCCGATGAACGGCTTCGAAAAGTGGAGCGGGCAGGCCACGCTCAAGGCCCGGCTCAGCGGGCGGATGAACGTGTCGCTGACCACGCTCGCCTCGTTGGCGACGGGCGACGGCGGAAGCGACTACTTCGCCTACCGCCGCAATCCCGACGGCATCCGCCGCTACACCGACACCGGCATCACGACGGCCCTCCAGTTCACGCACACCCTCTCGAACCGGGCCTTCTACACGCTCAACGCGAGCGCCTTCTACAAGCGGAACGAGACGGCCGCCTTCGACACCATCGAGGAGTACGGCAACAACACGTTCTCGATCAACCGGCCCGACTACGTCTACACGGCCTTCGACCCGAGCGGCCAGCCGACCGACTCGACGGCCGTCCTCATCGGGCCGGGCAGGTTCCTGCGGGGCGGCATCGACCTGGGCCGGTTCCAGCGTGAGACCCGGAACGTCTCGCTCAAGGGCGACCTCTCGTGGCAGGCCCTCGACGAGCACCTCGTCAAGACCGGCCTCGAGCTCCGGCTCGACGACCTCTTCCTGGAGAGCTACGGGCTCCAGCTCGGCGGCGACGGGACGCTCCAGGTCCCGGCCCGCGAGTCCGACGCCTACCAGATCATCGACGGCATCCGCCCGGTCACCTTCAGCGCCTACCTCCAGGACAAGGCCGAGTACGAGTCGTTCGTGATCAACGCGGGCCTTCGGTTCGACTACTTCGACTCCGACGGCCAGATCCCCACGGACCCGGAGGACCCCAACGTCTACAACCCGCAGAAGCGGATCAACCGCTTCAACGACCTCGACGGCGACGGCGTGATCTCGGACGCCGAGGCCGTCGACGACAACCGGACCACGCTGGAGCAGCGGCTGGCTTACTTCTTCACCGACGCCGAGCCCAAGTTCCAGATCTCGCCCCGGCTCGGCGTGGCCTACCCGATCACGGCCCAGGGCGTCATCCACTTCTCGTACGGCTACTTCTTCCAGATCCCGACCTACGAATTCCTCTTCGCCAACCCCGGCTACCGCGTCGGCACGCTCTCGGGGACCTACGGGCCGTACGGCAACCCGGATCTCGACCCGCAGCGGACGGTGATGTACGAGATCGGGCTCCAGCAGGGCGTCGGCGACGACTTCCTGCTCGACGTGACCGGCTTCTACCGCGACATCGAGGACTGGGTGAGCGTGAGCTATCCCATCGACGGGACGCTCCCCGGCGTGGACTACCTCATCTACACGAACCTCGACTTCTCGAACGTCCGCGGGATCACGGTCGCCCTGAGCAAGCGGTTCAACGGCCGGTTCTCGTTCGACGTCGACTACACCTACCAGGTCGCCGAGGGCTCGAACTCGGACCCCAACGACGCCATCGCGGCCCGCTCGGGCGACGGGGCTCCCTCGCTCCGCATCATCCCGCTCAACTGGGACCAGAAGCACACGCTCAACGCGAGCCTGTTCGTGGGCGGCGACGGCTGGGGCGCCTCGACGATCGCCCGGCTCGGGACGGGCTACCCCTACACGCCGGCGGCCGACCCCAGCGGCGACCTCATCGGGACGCTCCCGGCGGTTCCGACCAACTCGCTCCGGCGGCCGGCCACGGCCTCGGTCGACCTCTACGCCTTCCGCGAGTTCGACCTCGCCGGCATTCGGCCGCGGCTGTTCCTGCAGGTCTACAACCTCCTCGACGCCCGCAACGCCTTCGGCGTCTACGGCGACACCGGCCTGCCCGACGTGACCTTCACGAACGTGTCGCCCTCCGACGACGCCGGCTACTACGTCCGGCCCGACTTCTACCAGGAGCCCCGCCGGGTCCAACTCGGCCTCTCCGTCGGCTTCTAGATGCCCGTGCTCCGACCGCTCATGCTCTCCTGCCTCTCGGACGGCCGCCCCTCGGCCGCCGGTCGCCTCCTCGCCGCGCTGGCGCTCGTCGCCGCCGCCGCGGCGTCGGCCCTGGCCCAGGGCCAGGTCGACCGCAACCACGTCCCCTCGAACGAGCGCGTCGACCTGTTCGAGCGCCGGCAGACCGACCTCGACGGCAACGTCGTCCGGACGACCGTCTTCAACTTTGGCCAGACGGGCCGGGTCGGGGGGAACGCCGGGGACGGCATTCCCTACGAGTGGCCCAAGAACACGCGCCGCTACTACATCGCGCTGACGGGGCTCTTCGCGGGTGCCCAGGTCCAGACCGAGAGCGGCGAGACGGCCTACATCACCGACGTCCCGAACTACCGGACGAGCGACGAGGCCGGCCGGGCGTGGACATGGGCGCCGATCTCGGGCTACGTCAACCCGGCCTCGGAAGACCTCGGTGTGGCCCGGAGCGACCGGCCCGACACGTGGCCCCCGTTCTGGCCGGACAAGCGCGACGACCCCTCGGATCCCGGTTGGTCCGGCTCCTGGAGCGGCCTCTTCGGCAAGAACGTGTTCAACGCCGATGTCGAGGTCTACTACAAGATGGGCGACGACCAGTACGACCGGAACCGCGTCGAGGCGGCGATCCCAGACTACTACCCGGACGAGACCGACCGCTCGCGGGCCGGCCTCGGGCTCATCGCCGACACCCGCGTGCTGGCCTGGAGCCAGGTGCTCATCGACGACGTCGTGTTCATCCTCCACAAGGTGAAGAACGACGGGTCGAAGGACCTCTCGCCGGTCGGCGTCACGCTCTGGCTGGCGGACTTCGTCGGCGGCAGCGCGGACGCCGGGGACGACCAGCCGTTCTTCGACCTCCTCCTCGACACGGCCTTCCTGGTCGACGCCGACGGCCGCTCGTCCGAGACCGCGTTCTCCGGCGTCGAGGTCGGCGGGGCCATCGCGTTCTTCCTCGAGAGCCCGGGCAACGCGACCGACCGGATCGACAACGACGGCGACGGCTCGACGGCCCCGGAGGCTTCCGAGCTCAACGAGTACGGCGTCACCCGCGGCGAGCCGGGCGGGCCGCTCATCACGCTCGACCTGCTGGCGGGCGAGGGCGACCAGGGCGGGACGGCCGGGGAGCGGCTCCGCTACGACGGCATCGACAACAACCGCAACGGCCTCGTCGACGAGGATTCCTCGCGGGCCGTATTCGGCTCCCAGACCGGCGTCGGCTTCGCCGACTACATCGACAACGACGGCGACGGCGAACCGGGCAGCCCGGTCGTGACCCAGGCCATGATCGACCTCGCCGCGGGCGACGTCTACGGGCGCTGGCCGGCCAACCCCGGCCCCGACGACCCGATCTGGCTCGTCGGCGTGGGCCGCCTCTACGGGGCGACAGACACGGACGACCTGGGCAAGGCCTTCCGCGACAACATCGACAACGACGGCGACGCGCTCAGCGCGGGCCCGCCGATCGACTACCTCTGGGAGCCCGGGAGCCCGGTCGTAACCCAGGCCATGATCACGGCCGCCGCGTCCGACGCGCCGTACTACCGGTACCGCGTGCCCGGCACCAGCATCGTCCTCTACGACGTGAAGGCCGAAGACCTCGGGAGCCCCTACGCCGACGGCATCGACAACGACAACGACGGGGCCGTCGACGAGGGCATCGACGAGGGGATCGATGAGATGATCGACGAGCGGCGCGACGACGGCATCGACAACGACGGCGACTGGCGGCGCTCGCTCGACGACGTCGGCCTCGACGGCTCGCTCAACTCGGTCGACCTCGGCGAGGGCGACGGGCTCCCGACCTCGGGAGCCGGCCTCGACCTCCCCGGCGAGCCCAACATCGACGTCACCGACGTCTCCGAGTCCGATCAGATCGGCATCACGAACGTGAAGTACCGGCCCGAGGGCTCGGTCGACTTCGAGGAGGCGACCGACCGGTTCTTCTTCGACCAGTTCCTCGTCCCGGGCAAGTTCACCCTGCTCCAGCCGGGCGTCTCCGCCACCAGCCGGTCGGACCTCTTCGTCTCGTCGGGCCTGTTCCCGCTCCGCGCGGGCCAGACCGAGTCGGTCTCGTTCGCCGTCATCCTCGGCGACGTCGACTACGGCCGGGCCCCGACGGACGTCGTCAACCGCTACCGCGACCTGCTCACCAAGCGGCAGGACGCGCTCGAGGCCTACGAGGCGGACTACCGGTTCGCGCAGGCCCCGATCTGCCCGAGCGTCCGGGCCGTTCCCCGCGACGGCGCCGTCACGCTCTACTGGGACGACGCGGCCGAGAGCTCGTTCGACACGTTCATCGCCGACCTCGCGCAGCCGGGTCTCGACCCGCGCGACTTCGAGGGCTACCGCATCTACCGCTCGACGGACCCCGGCTTCCTCGACGCGCGCCAGGTGACCGACGGGTTCGGCAACCTCAGCTTCCTCCGCCCGATCGCGCAGTTCGACCGGATCGACGCCTACGAGGGCTTCCACCCGACGGCGGTCAACGGGACCCAGTTCTACCTCGGCAACAACACGCGGGACCCGGGCGAGGCCACGAACGGGCTGGCCAACACCTACACCGACTCGACCGTCGTCAACGGCATGAGGTACTTCTACGCCGTGACGAGCTACGACTTCGGCGCCTCGTCGATCGACATCGCGCCGTCGGAGTGCCCGATCTCGATCACGATCGGGCCGGACGGCTCGGTGACGCGTCTCGGGCAGAACGTGGTCCAGGTGGCGCCGTCCCAGGCGGCCATCGGCTACGCCCAGGACGAGATCGAGGTGGAGCACGTGCAGGGCGGCGCCACCGGCGAGGTGAGCTACTCCATCGTGGACCCGACGGCGCTCCAGGGCGGCCACCGCTACCGGGTCACCTTCCGCGACACGGTGGCCCTCGGAGCGCTGAACGCGCAGGGCACCCTCCAGGTGGGTCAGGACACGATCCGCACGCGCGACGTCACGCTGGTGGACCTCACCGACGGGCAGACCCTGTTCGAGAACTCGCGGGCCTGGCAGGCCGACGTGCTCTCGCCGATCACCGAGGGGTTCCGGCTAGCGTTCGATCCCATCCCGTTCGCCTCGGTCATCGAGGAGGAGACGAAGTGGGAAGACCCCGCTGTCCGCGCCCTGGTCGTCGACCGCTTCCGGTACGACGGGAACGCACCTGGAACGCGGTACCCGGGCGATTACCGGATCGAGATGGGCCCGCCGGGCTACGGGATGTCGACCGCGTTCGTGATCCGGTTCGGCATTCCGCTCACGTACCCGGCCAAGCCGACCAACTTCAAGGTGTTCCGGAAGACATATGGGCCCGATGGAGAAGGCGAGGTCGAGGTGCCGTACGTGTTCCTCGACGTCGTCGGCGCGGGCGACCAGTACGGCGTGGGGACGCCCGAGACGAACCTGTTCGACGCCGATCCGACGGCGACGGGCGGGCAGGGCGACACCGACGTCATCGTGATCCTGGAGGACATCGAGGGCGACCGCCGGACCGGGCTCACGCCGACGTGGACGCTCACGCTCGACTTCAGCCCGAACGGCGGCCGCAACCCGGCCTCTGGCGACGTCGGCCGGCTCGTCACGCGCAAGCCGTTCACCCGCGACGACGTCTACGAGTTCACCGTAGCCGCCCCGCGATTCGACGCCGACGCGGCCCGCTCCGCGCTCGACGGCGTGCGCGTGGTGCCGAACCCCTACCGGGGCGCCAGCCAGTTCGAGATCGCCAACCCGTTCCCGAGCGGGCGCGGGGAGCGGCAGGTTCGGTTCGTCGGGCTTCCGCCCCGCGCCACCGTCCGCATCTTCACGGCGAGCGGCCGGCTCGTCCGGACACTGGTGCGTGACGAGGGCTCGAACGAGACACTCACGGCCGGCCAACTCCTCAACGGCTCGCTCCCGTGGGACCTCCTCAACGAGGACCGCCTCGAAGTGGCCTACGGCGTCTACCTCTACCACGTCGAGGCGCCCGGCGTGGGCGAGACGACGGGGACCTTCGCCCTGATCAAGTAGCCATGCCGACCCTCACTCCCTTCCGGCTGGCGCCGCTCGCCGCCCTCCTGGCCCTCACCGCGACGGCCCGCGCGCAGTCGGGCACGGCCGCCGCCGAGTTCCTCAACGTGCCCATCGGCGCCCGCGCCACGGCCATGGGCGGTGCCTTCGGCGCGACGGCCTCGGACGGGACCGCGCTCTACTGGAACCCGGCCGGCCTCGCCGGCCTCGGGGGCGCGGTCGGCACGTTCGAGTACGCCCGGTGGTACGCCGGCGCCGACGTCAACTTCGCCTCGGTCTCGACGCCAACGCCGTTCGGAACGGTCGCTGTCGGCATCTCGGCGCTCACGTTTGACGACATGGACGTGATCACGGAGGTTGGGAACGACCAGCTGCCGACGGGCGAGACGTTCTCGGCCGGCTCCTATGCCATCTCCCTCGCCTACGCGCGGCCCCTGACCGACCGGTTCGCGCTCGGCGGCACCGTCAAGGTTGTCCGCGAGCAGATCGCCCAGTCGGCCGCGACCGGCGTGGCCTTCGACGTGGGGACCCTCTTCGAGACGCCGTTCCGGGGCGTTCGGCTGGGCGCGTCGATCTCCAACTTCGGGTCGAAGATGAGGATCGACGGGGCCGACCTCAACATCCCGTTCGACCCGCTCCCGGGCCAGAACGGCAACAACAACACGGTCCCGGGGCGGATCACGACGGACCGCTTCGACCTGCCGCTGACGATGCGCGTCGGGCTGGCGACCGAGCTGTACGAGCGGGCCGGGACCCGCCTGACCGTCGCCGTCGACGCGCTCTCGCCCTCGGCGGCAGACCAGCACGTGAATCTGGGCGCTGAGGTCGGGCTGCTGGGCGGGCTCGTCCAGCTCCGCGGCGGGCTCCAGGAGCTGTTCATGGACGAGAGCACCCGTTCATTCACCGCCGGCGGTGGGCTCCGCTACACCTTCGGCGGGCTCAACCTCTCGGCCGACTACGCCTTCGAGGCGACGGAGTACTTCGATGGGGTCCACCGCCTCGCTGTCGGGCTCCGGTTCTGACACGGAATCCTGTCGCCAACACGTACGTTGCACACTCAGGCACGAAAGCGCTTACATCGCGCGGATGGCCTGGCTTCCCTGCCCTTCGGGGCCTTCTCCTAACCACCGGACGCACCATGCGACCCTTCTCTACGCACCTTGGGCGCTGGCTCGGCGTGGCGGCCCTCGCGGCCGTGCTCGCGACGCCAGCGCTCGCCCAGCGGAACGTCACGCTCCGCATGAACTCGGCGACGATGCCGGACACCATCAAGGCCGACGCGGCAGCCTCCGGGGTACAACTCCGCGGCGGCCTCGAAAGCGGAGTGACCGCGCTTCCCGGGGGCAACACCATCACCTGGGATAGCGGCACCACCCTCATCCCCTCCAACGACGGCGGCGACTACTGGTCGGTCAACTTCCAGATCCCCGACAACGACAAACTCAGCTTCAAGTTTTACTTCCAGCAGTCCGAGAGCGTTGGCATTGGTGGCTGGGAGGACAAC
>CAYPVZ010000126.1:0-7842 GCA_964414235.1 uncultured Rhodothermales bacterium
GTTCACGTCGCACGCGGCCCACGCGCTGCTGACGCCGCACGCGACGCTGCGGCGCGAGGCCGAGGTGGCGCTCCGGCGCGAGCGCGAGCCCGAGGCGTACCGCGAGACGCTGGGCCGCGTGGTCGAGGACGTGGCCGAGATGACGGGGACCGTCCAGGGGCTCTTGCACCTCGCCCGAGCGGAGTCGCTCGCGAAGACGCCCGAGGCCCGTCTCGACTTCGGCGCGCTCGTCGAGCAGCGCGTCGAGCGGGTGCGGGGCGAGGCCGCCGCGCGCGGGCTGCGGCTGGAGCTCGACGTGGACCCGGGCGTGCGGCTCGCGGCCGAAGCCGGGCCCCTCGCCGAGGTCGTGGACAACCTGGTGGGGAACGCGGTGAAGTACACGCCGGAGGGCGGGCGCGTGTCGGTCCGGCTGGGGCACGCCGACGGGACGGCGCGGCTGGAGGTCGAGGACACCGGCGCCGGGTTCGACGAGGCCACGTGCGAGCGGCTGTTCGACCGGTTCTTTCGGGCGGACACGCCGGAGGTCCAGGCCGAGCCGGGGAGCGGGCTGGGGCTGGCGATCGTCAAGGCGATCGTCGAGGGCTACGGCGGGTCAGTGGGGTGCGCGAGCGACGGGCCAGGCCAGGGGGCGACGTTCTGGGCGGTGTTGCCGTGCCTGGGAGGCCCCTGAGCATCAGGGGGTGTCCTCCTTCCGGCCTGGACGAGAGAGTGCTAGCGCTCGCCACATAGAGGGACGTGTCGGTGTCCTGAACTGGCGGGAAGCGATTAGCGAGAGGAGTGGGAGACCGGCCAGATCTGCGGAATAGTCTGCAACATCCTCGTCGAAGCGGGATTCCCGATGCACCTGGGCCACGAACTCGCCGAATGTGGTGGGCAGCCGGATGGATGTTCTAAAGAGACCGGTGTTGGTGGCCGGGCCTGCGTAGAGGTCAGGGTCCGTCTCATCGGTCGGCACCCACACCTGGAGGTCGACCTCAGAGAGCTGGTCCTGGACGACATCCCGGATCGAGTCGTAGAGCGCGGAGTCATCTGTGACGACGGCCCATTCGGCGAGGAGTGCGAGGATCGTCGACGAGGGGAACTCCGGCTCCTCGACGCCGAGGAGCATATCGACCCGGTCCTCGTACGTGCCCGCGTATGTGGGCACGCGAGACGCTTTGTGGGTCCAGGCGAACCCGAGCGTCTGAACGATCTGCTTGGCCCACTCCCGCGCATCGTCGGCCCGACCGCCCAGGGCGAGGGCGCGGAGCGCGAGGGCGACCTCGACCACGTTCTCGTCGAAGGGCGGCGTAGAGGCTGCGGGGTTGTGGACGATGACGGCGACGATCCGGTTCGCGATGACTTCGGTGTTGCGGACGTATCCCTGGAACTGCTCTAGTAGGGCCTCCCCAGCGTCCTGGTCGGTTCCGTCCGACGCGGTCTCCTCCAAGCCTTGTCCCTCGTCAGCTTTGTCTGGCGCGTCCTCCTCTGAGGCGGGTCCCTCGCTGTCTACGGCGTCCGGTCCCGTGGGCGTGTCGTCCCCAGCTCCGTCCGCATCCGTTCCGTCCGGATCGGCCTCTCGGGCATCGCCTTCCACACCGTCGCGCTCCGACTCCGCCAGTTGATTGATCTTCGCGTAGGTCGCCTTCGCCATATGGAACTCTCCGAGTCCGGCCAGGGCGAGGTGTCCGAGTACGTCGAACACTCGAACCGGGTATTCGATGTCGTCGACGGGCGAGTACCCGAAGAGGCCGTGGGGTGTCTCACAGTGGGGGCGAATCGCTTCGAGGTATGCGTAGAGGACCTCATGCCACGTCCCGTAGAGAGCACCCAACTCCGGCCGCTCGACGCGATTCGCCCCTGTGAGCCCCTGGGTAACCATGAAGTGCCAGACTCGAAGGAGGACGTACTCGGAGGCCAGAAGCGCCGGGCGCAGGTTCCCCTCGCGCTCGCCCCAGCGGTAGATCACACGAAGCGTGAGCCGGAGCGCCCGGAGCGCCCGGCGGCGCTTGCTAGCCGTGTCGAGGCGGACCGGGTCGAGCGTAGCGCGGACGAGGGCCTCATACGGGCCGAGGTCGAAGTTGGGGTCGCCTGCGAGCGCGAGCGTCCGCCGCATGACGGCGCGGACGTCGGGACCCTCCGCCGCGCTCGGGAAGAGGTACTCGTCGAGGAGGTGGGACTCGATGAGGCCCGCCAGTTCATGGCCGCCCCAGAACTCGAAGGACACCTCGTAGTCGGTCCCCCCGCGCTGGACCGTGCCCCCGTTGTTCTCGGTATAGGAGGCCCAGTCAAGCCGGACCTGCTCGTCCATGTCGCCGCCGGTGGCGACGATGACGCGCACGGGTAGCCCTTGGTGGGAGGGCTCGACGTGGGAGCGGAGGTAGGTGTCCAGAATTTCATCGAGCGACGGCCGGACGTCGGCGGGCAACCCGCCGTTCCACGTCCTCCGGTCGATGTCTCCCTGCTTGACCGTCACGAGAACGAGCTTTCGTACCCCGTCGCGGGGGTCGGTCCCGACGGCGGGCACATCGACGCCGTACTGCCGACTCCCTTTACCCGCGCGGTTGAGAGGCCGGAGCCCCATGTTGAGGAGGAGGTCTGGGATGAGCACGTCGAGCTCACCGGACTCCTTCTGGAGGGCGAGGTAGTCGCGGAGGACGAGGTTCATGGGCTAGCGCCGGGGCGTTCGGCGGAATGGCTTGCGACGCTTGGGGTGAACGCGCGTGGGGTACTGCCGTCGGCCATCGCCTCCCCGACCGCCGCTTGGGAGATTGGGTGGGCGTAGGGGCATGGGGTCTGGCTCGGGGAGCGGCGTCGCGCGCCAAACGAGGCGTCGGAAATCTTGGCCAACGGGGTCGATGACGTCACCGCGCAGGCTGAATCCGGGCGTCTCGATCTTCTGAAAGGGCGATACCTGTAGGGTCCCGTCGTGCATCTCTACGAGGGACCCCTTGCCGCCACGGACCTGGACTTCGTGGAAGAGGTCCTTCAGGGGAAAGTCGCTCTGGGCTTGGACGCTCTTGTAGATCCCGCGGTCAAACCTGCGGCGCGCGACGATGAACGGGCGAATGCGGTCGAGGGGGACCATCAGTTCCGTCCGTCGTTCGAGGGCTTGGTGCCTCTCGTCCTGGGCGTCGACTCGGGCGAGCACGCGCGCCGCGACGGCCGCCGCGCGTGGCCGTCGGCTCGCGTCGATGCTAGACAGGATCTCGCGGGTCTCACCCGGTCGCGTGAAGGCCACGAAGTCAACGAGGCGGTCTTCAACAAACGCGGCAACCTCCGGTGGGAGGGTGGGCGCGTCGAACAACGACACCACGAGCCGGGCGAGGGCGCGGCCGTTGTGGAGCCAGCCCAACACCTGACGGGCAGCGTGGAGGATCTCACGGGCGTCGAGCGTGGCGACGGTGAGAGGCGGGAACGCCCACGGCCGACTCATCCTCCGGGCGTCGTTGACGAGGTCAGCCGCAGCCCGCGAGAGCGCGGGGGAGCCGCTCGCGAACCACCGCGTCACCCGCGCGTCGAGCGCGTCGTCAGGCACGTTGTCCAGCGCGTAGTCGACGGCGTCGGCGAAGTCCACCTCCCCCGGTAGGTGCGTGAGCGCCCACGCCTCCGCCGCGTCGAGAGCCAGATCTGGCGGGGCCTGGTAGAGCGCCGACCGGAACGCCTCCAGCCCCCCGCCGGAGAGCGGCGCGCGGGCGAGACGCAGCAAGGCCGTCCTGTAGAGGTCGGGTCCGTAGTGGACGGCGAGGTCGGCGACGCCGCGGGCAACGGCGGTGGCCGCGTTCTGGAGGGGGGCCAGCCGGACGAGGAGGTCGAGCGCACGCTCGACATGGGACCGGAGGGAGACCGCGGCGAGCGCTCTCGCCAACGCCCGCTCGACTTCCGGCGCGGGGCCAGCCGTCATCTCGTCCAGCCGGTCGAGAACGATGTCATAGCGGCTATCGCCTGCTGGGAAGTACATGCCCCCAAGGGCGAGGAGCCCCGTGTGGACGCGAGCGCTCTCGGTCTCCCGCGTGAGGGCGAGCGCGCGGTCCATCGCGTCGTCCGGCGCCGCCGCGGCCAAGCCGTGAAGGAGGTGCGGGATGGCTGCGAGCGACTGCGGCGTGTCGGCCTCGAGCGCGAGGCGGACGGCCTCGATCGCCGTGTCTGGATGGTCCCGAGCGGTCGCTCCGAGGCCCATGTAGTTGAAGCCTACGCCGCCCGTATCCTCAAAGTACTCCCCGGCCGCGACGCCGACTTCAAGCACGCGATGCGGGGTGGGGTCGAGGTCCGAGAGGGCACCAGTGACGGCGAGTTTGACCGCCGTCTTCCGCTGCTGGAGTCCCCCGGGCGGGTCGTCGTCGGGGACCTCGCCTGGGCCGGGGTAGTCGGCTGCGATGAGGTCGGGAATACGGGCTGCAACATTGCGGCCTCCTCGCGCGAGCGCGAGTAAGATCCTGGCGGTGGGGTGGAGCCGCCCGGGCGTTGCGACTCCCTTGAGCCCCCGGTGCTGGAGTCGCCAGACTCGGTGGAGAAGGGCAACGACAGCCGGGGGGTCTTCCCAAGCCGCCTCGGCTTCGGGGAGGAACGCTTCGGTCAAGGCCTGAGCGTGAGCCTCGTCGTCTGTGAACACGAAGCCGCCGTCGCACGGCTCCACAAAGCCCGCCTCGAAAGCGGGCTCGAATGCGTCGGCGTCGTGGCCGTCGGGGATCGGTACGCATGACGCCGAGGCGTTCGTGGCAGCACCCGCAAGGGCGACAAGGGCCGAGCGCGCGGGCTCGTTGAGGGTATCGAGGGGTGAGTTCACGGGAGACTGCGTGTGCCGTCGTGAGATACGACTGGACTGTCTTTACGATGACCCTGAGCAGGAATGGGATCGGGTCACTGATCAAGAAACCATGACCCCAGCCAACCTGAACAGCTTTTCAGGTTGAACCAGGGTCGTCGCGCGAGGCGCGGGGTAGAAATGAGGAGTGCCCACGCTCCCTCCCATGTCTATCGATTCCCGTCGTCAGTTCCTCAAGTCCCTGGGCCGTCTCAGGGAGGGCGACGCCATCGTGAACCGCTACGTGCCCTCGCCGGGGCCGCTCCATTGACCGGGCTCCTAATCGGGCTGGCGGGCGCGGTCCTAGTCGCGCTCGTGCTGGTCGATGCGTTGTGGACGACGGTGGCGCCCCGTGGGGCGGGGCCGGTCGCGGGGCGGATCGGGCGCGGCGTCTACGCCGGGGCGAAGGCGCTCGGCGGCGGGCGGGCGCCGGGATGGACGGGGCCGACGGCACTGGTGGCCGCGTTTCTGTGGTGGGTCGGGGCGCTGTGGCTGGGGTGGTGGCTGGTGTACTCGGCCGACCCGGGCTCGATCGTGGACCCGAAGACCGGGGCGGCGGCCGACGCCTGGTCGCGGGCCTACGTGGTGGGCACGTACCTGACGACGCTGGGGCTGGGCGCGCTGTGGGCGCCGGGGTCGGGTGCGTGGGGTGTGGTCGCGAGCGCCGTCGCGCTAAACGGGTTCGCCGTCGTGACGCTCGTCGTGACCTACGTGCTCCAGGTCGTCGGGGCGGTGACGGGCGCGCGCCAGCTCGCCGGCGCGGCGCACGCGCTCGGCGAGACGCCCCAGGCCGTCGTGACGGGCGCCTGGACGGGCTCGGGCTTCGACGGGCTGGCGACGCACCTCGCCAACCTGGTCCCGATGGTGGAGGCGCACGGGCGGCGCCACGAGGCGTACCCGGCGCTCCACTTTTTCCAGAGCCGGGAGCGGCGAACGTCGGCGCCGACCATGCTGGCCGTCCTGGACGAGGCGCTGCTGCTGCTGGCCGACGGCGTGGCGCCAGAGGCTAGACTGGCGCCGGCGGAGGTGGAGCCGCTCCGGCGCGTGCTGGGGGCGTACCTCGACACGCTGAGCGTGTCGTTCGTGGACGCGGCGGATGAGGCGCCGGAGGCTCCTTCCCTGGCGTTTCTGGCGGCAGCGGGGGTGCCGGTCGTGAAGGGCAAAGAGTTCGCTCGGGCGGTGGAAGACCAGCGCCAGAGGCGGCGGTGCCTGCTGGGGCTGGTGCGGGACGCGGGCCGGGAGTGGAACGCTCTCTGGACCGTGGCGTGTGCTTTGGCAAGACACCCCACACCCATGGATGAAGCCGCTGTTTTCGACTCGAACGCTTATCGCAACCTCGGGAAAGGCCAGAGCATCGAGGAGGCCCGCAAACGCGGTCGCCGCATCGCGGAACGCGAAGCCGAGGTCGACCGCCGGTCGCTGTGTCATCCATGGGTCGCGGCCGAGTTGCTCGCGCATCTCGCCGACCCCAATGATCCAGCACTCCCTCACTGCCACCGCGCCGTCGCTGTTCTCACGAACCACTGCGGTGGAGACGGCGGCGTCCGGTTCCTGCCACCACCGGAGGTCCAACTGGGCCGGTCGTACTACGGGCGTGAAGACACGCGGGCGCGCCTCTGGATGGAGCAACTCGGAGCATTCTGCGCGCTCGTCGCGCAGACTGACGACCCAGCCAGTTTCAACGACGACATGCGGCGAGACTTCGCCACGATCGCTGATGGCGTGGAGCGGACGGAGGCTCAGTTCGTCCAGGACATGTTCGACCGAATCGTCAAGGCTGGGGACCCGACGGCGACCTCGTGGCAGAGGGTGGAGGACAAAGAGACGCGTCGGGCCGTTCTGAAACTCATCGACAGTGACGACACGCTGCTGATGCTCGCTGTGGGTGAAATCCAGCGTGCTCAGATCGGTGTGGGGGCTGAGGACACTCCCGAGGAGATCGTCAAAAAGGCGAAGGACCTCGCCGCTCGCTTCCCGGTCCCCATGCGCTTCTACCGTGAGGTGGTTCGCCGGATCGTGATGGGAGGCACCGACATGACGAAGAAGAACCGGGCGAACATGATTTGGGATAAGGAGATCGCGTTTTACCTCGGAGAGACGCCTGTGACGGGCATCGGCCCGGTCCGGCTGGTGACGAACGACGGGATGATCGTCGACATCGCCGAGGAGGCGGGGGTCCGGGACCGGGTCGACCGGATCGGCGACTACCTCGACCGGATCGGCTTGGCCAACGAGATCCAGATTCTGGCGGGCGCTTAGCGTTACTTGGCCCCTTAGTGCTCTGGCAAGGTCATAGTGAGGGGTAGAGCCGACGCAGCTTCACCCGCGCGTCGTCCGTCGTGAACTGCCACGCGACCGTCGCGCCCTCGGCATTGCGAGCCTTGACCCACGCCTCGGCCTCTCGCCGCAGCGCCTCGATGCTCCCCAACCGACGGCGCCCGAGGCACTGCCGCACGAGCGCCGAGAACTCGCACTCGACCACGTTGAGCCAGCTCCCGTGGACCGGCGTGTGGACGAACTCGACCCGGTCCGCGAGCCGACGGGCCTCCGCCGGCTCGAACGCCTCGTAGAAAGCCGCGGCCCCGTGCGTGTTGAGTTGGTCGCACACGAGCCTCACGGTCTCGGCCTCGGCGTAGACCTCGTCGCAGAGCTGGCGCACGACGGCCGCGAACTCGACCCGCCGCCGCCTCGGCAGTACCCAGACCTGCCGCCGCGCCGTGAGCGGCTCGAAGGCCAGCATCGCGCAGCAGAGCCCGCCGCGCGTGTACTCGTGGTCCTGCCGGGCGTCGGTGCCAGGACGCATCGGCAGCGGCGCCCTGCCCTCGGCCTCCCCCACCAACGCGCAGGGCCGCTCGTCGAAGCACACCACAGGCCGCTTCGGGTCGTACGGCTCCGCGTAGAGCGTGAGCACGCGCTCCATGTCGGCGACGAAGGCGGCCGAGTGGTCGGGCGGGATCACCCACTGCTTGACGCGGTGGGGCCGCAACCGGTTTTTTTGAGCACTTGCCGGACGGTCTCGCGGCTGACGCCTAACTGTTCGGCCAGTTCGACCTCCGTAG
>CAYPVZ010000127.1:0-7802 GCA_964414235.1 uncultured Rhodothermales bacterium
GCGATGCGCTCGACGGTCGCCGGCCGGTCCGCGCGGTCGACCAGCTCGAAGATGGACGTGTCGGTCCCGACAGGCATCCGGCCCGTCTTTTCGACCACGCCGGGCACGTCGCCGAACACGTCGCGGATGCGGCCCTCCATCTCGCCGTTGAGCGCGAACACGCGCGCCGCGCCGCCGAGCGCGGCCTCCGCCAGCCGCCGGCTCCGCTCCTCCTTCTTGACCACGTACTCGATGGCGCTCCCGTGCGGCAGGACCGCGTACGGCGCGCCGCCCCGCTGGCGGGCCCGGTGCGCGGCGGCGGCCATCAGCACCACGTGGTTGACCACCCAGCCCGCGACGCCCTCCGCCTCGGCGACGGCCCGGAGCACCCGCGCGTTGCGCTCGACGTAGTCCTCGACCGCCGCGTCGTCGAGGTCGGGGATGTAGAACACGTACTCGCTCTCGACGCTCGGCCGGACGAACGCCGGCAGCACCGCCAGCTCGGGGCGGTGGACGGTGACGGCGCCCGGGTACGGCGTCTCGCGCTCGAACAGCACCTCGGGCGTCCCGTCGGCGTCGTAGGCGACGGCCTTCGCCACGAAGTCGTAGCGCTCGGGGCGGCTCTCCTGGCAGACGGCGTGGACGGCGTGCCCGCCCTGCGCGAGCGCCTTCAGGATGGCCCGCGTCCACAGGTTGGAGCCGGCGCCCGCGAGGCCGTAGCCGTGAACGACGCCGAGGGGGACGGAGGAGGGAGCCATGGAGCGACGGAAGAGGGGGAAGGCTGAACCGCCCCGCCCCCCACCGGTTCTCCCTCTTCCCGTCTCTCTCCCATCCCGCCCCTCCGAATGGATGCCATGATCCTCGCGGCCGGCCTCGGCACCCGCCTCCGTCCGCTCACGAACCACACGCCGAAGCCGCTCGTCGAGGTCGACGGCGTGCCGATGCTGGAGCGCGTCGCACGCCGCCTGCTCGACGCCGGGGCCGACCGGATCCTCGTCAACGTGTCGCACCTCGCGGACCAGGTCGAGGCCTACGTCCGCGCGGCCGACTGGCGGACGGCGTCGGGCGCGCCCGTCGAGGTCCGCGTGAGCGACGAGCCGGACGGGCCGCTGGAGACGGGCGGCGGCATCAAGAAGGCGGCCGCGTTCTTCCGCCGCGACGCCCCCTTCCTCGTCCACAACGCCGACATCCTGACCGATGTCGATCTCGTCGCCCTCTACGAGGCCCAGCGGGACGCCGACGACGGCCGTGTCGCGACGCTGGCGGTCGCCCCGGCGCGCACCGAGCGCGCGCTTCTTTTCGACGACGGCGGACTGGCGGGCTACACGCTCGACGGCGGCGAGCCGAAGGCCATGCGCGACGGGCAGGGCGAGGGCCGGATGCTCGACTTCTGCGGCGTCCAGGCCTGCGCGCCGACGCTTCTGGACGTGATCGAGGCGCGCGACGAGGACAAGTTCTCGGTGATGGACGTCTACCTCGGCCAGGCCCGCGACGGCGAGCGCATCGCCGCGTTCGGAGGCACCGCCAGCCGGCCGAACCGCTTCCTCGACGTGGGCACGCTGGAGCGGCTGGAGGAAGCCAACCGCGTCGTGGCCGGGGGCGACTTCGCGTGATCCGAGTTCAGAGGTGACGTCCCGAGCCCGTGACTCTGAACTCTGAACTCTCCACTCCGAACTTCTGTCATGAACCCGTTCGTCGCTCTCCAGCGCGTCCTCCCGCAGCACCTCGTGTCGCGCGCCGCCGGGCGGCTGGCGGCGTCCGAGGCGCCGTGGGTGCGCGGCCCGCTCGTCCGGGCCTTCGCCCGCGCCTACGGCGTCGAGATGGGCGAGGCCGAGCGGCCGGACCTCGCGGCCTACGGCTCGTTCAACGACTTCTTTACCCGCGCGCTGGCGCCCGGCGCCCGCCCCATCGCGCAGGGCGACGCCGTCGCCTCGCCGGCCGACGGCGTGGTGAGCCAGTCGGGCGTCATCGAGCGCGGCGAGCTCCTCCAGGCCAAGGGCATCCGCTACTCGTTCGAGGCGCTCGCCGGGGCCTGCGCCGACCCGGCCTTCGAGGGTGGCCCGTTTGCGACGGTCTACCTCTCGCCGAAGGACTACCACCGCGTCCACGTCCCGCTCGACGGCCGCCTCGTACGGACCGCCGCCCTCCCCGGCAAGCTGTTCTCGGTCAACGCGACGACCGAGGCGCACGTCGAGGGGCTGTTCGCGGTCAACGAGCGGCTGGCGTCGCTCTTCGAGACGCCTCACGGCAAGATGCTCGTGGTGATGGTGGGCGCGATGATCGTGGCGAGCATCGAGACCGTCTGGGACGGGCCGGCCTCGCCGTACCGTGAGACGGTCGTCTCCGCGCACGACCGGCCGTTCGCCAAGGGCGACGAGATGGGCCGGTTCCTGCTCGGCAGCAGCGTCGTGCTCGCCTTCGAGCGCGGTCGCGTCCACCTCGACGACGCCCTCCAGGCCGGACACGCCGTCCGGATGGGCGAGGCCATCGGCCGCGCCCTGTAGCCATTCCCCTCCCTCATGGACCACGCCCCTCGCTTCCTCGCCCTCGTCGACGCCGCCCGCGCCGACGTCACCGAAACCGACGTCGACACCATCCGCCAGCGGCTGGCAGACGGCGACGATTTCGTCCTGGTGGACGTCCGCGAGCCGTACGAATGGGACAAGGGCCACCTCCCCGGCGCCGTCTCGTACCCGCGCGGCATCCTCGAACGCGACGCCGAGGCGGCCTTCCCCGACCTCGACGCGCCGCTCGTGCTCTACTGCGGCGGCGGCTTCCGCTCGGTGCTCGCCGCCGAGTCGCTCGGGGCGATGGGCTACACGAACGTCCAGTCGATGGACGGCGGCTGGCGGGGCTGGACCGAGGCCGGCTACCCGGTCGAGGGCGGGCCTGAATCCGAGGAGGGACGCGGGTCGCCGAGCCAGTAGCGGGGGCCGGGGCCGCGCGCGGCGGCCTGGTCGCCCGGGTTGGAGAGCGGACAGACGTCGATCGAGAGGCAGCCGCACCCGATGCACTCGGTGAGGCCGGACCGGAGCCGCTGGAGCTCGGCGATCCGTGCATCGATCCGGTCGGTCCAGCGCGACGAGATGTCGGCCCAGTCCTCGCGCGTCGGCGCGCGGTCGGTGGGGAGCGTCGCCAGCTCGGCGGCGATCTCGTCCAGCGTCAGTCCGATGCGCTGCGCGAACACGACGAAGGCGACGCGGCGGAGCGTGGGGCGGGTGTAGCGGCGGTAGCCCGAGGCGTCGCGCTCGGCGTGGATCAGCCCGCGCGTCTCGTAGAACCGGAGCGCCGACGGGGCCACGCCGGTCCGCTCCGCCAGCTTGCCGATGGTCATCGGGGCGAAGAAAGCGCGGCGGGCGTCGTCGTCGTACTCGTGCATGGGCGGAAAATCGCTCGGCAGGGGCTTGCCTTCAAGTGCGGTTGAAGGTGTAGCGTCCCGGACGTCTCCTCCTCCTGCCATGTACGTCGTCGCCATCCTCGTCCACTGGGCTCACGTCCTCGCCGGCGCGGTCTGGCTGGGCGGCCAGGTCTTCGGGTCGGCCGTCCTGTGGCCGACCCTCCTCGTCTCACCGCCGACCGAGGCGCGGGCGTTCCTCGACCGCCTCGGTCCGTTCGGCGGCCGGGTCATGGCGACCGCCGGGATGCTGACGCTCCTCCTCGGCATCCTGCGGGGCACGTGGCTCGGCCCGGTCCGCTCGCTCGGCGCGCTGGCCACGCCCTACGGCCTCACGTTCGTCGCGGCCCTCGTGCTCACGCTGGTCCTGATGGGTTACGGCGGCGCGGTCCGCGAGCGCCTCGACGCGCGGGTGTGGGACGGCGACGCCTTTCGGCCGGGCGCCGGCCGCTTCATCGCCGTCAGCAGCGGCGTGTCGCTCGCCATGCTGGCGGCGATCCTCGCCTGCATGGTGGCGATGCGCTTCGGCGTCTGACGCGCGGCGGCATCGGCAGCACGAGCACCAGCAGGGCGGTGGACAGGAGCAGGTGCCCCTCGGAGCCGAGCATCATCTCATTGGCACTGACGCGCATATCCTCGCCTATGGTCGCCGCCAGCCCGTGGTCAGCTGCCGCCTACTCGTCGTCCGACGTGCGGCGGCCGTCGGGCTCCTTGGCGACGCCCTTAAACGGCTCGCCGTCGGCCTTCTGGTCCATGAACTCGCCCGACTCGGCGTCGCGCTTGGTCCAGTCCTCGTTGTCGTTCTCGACCTGCGTTCGATCGGTGACGGAGCCCTTGCGGTAGCCCTCGCCGGTATTGGTCGCCATGGTGTTCACGGATGTGTGCGTCCCACACGCGGGGCCGCCCCGCGGGTTCCACAGGCCGTCCCGTGCCAGAAGTCTCGGGTGGCACAAGCTGGCGGAAGGCGTCGGCGTGTCCGGAGGCGGGCGGGCTGATGAATGGGCTGCCACGCTGGTCGCGCGCGCCTCAGAGCAGTCGAGAGGGAGGCCGGAGTGTGCGAGGGGGGCTGAAGCGGGTTCGGAAAAGCCATCGATCCGACTGGGAGCGGGAGTTTGGATCCGTTCTCGTATCCTCTGAAATCGGCCCGGCACGGGGGCGACTGTTTCACCCACACCTCCATCGCATTATGTCTGCCCTTCTAGAACGGCGACGCCATGTCTTCGCCGCCGCCCTGGTCGTTCTCGGCGCCATCGTCTCTGGCTGCAGTGGCCCCGCCTCCACCACCGCTCCCCCGGCCCCGGTCGACTTCAAGGCGGTCACCGACGACCTCGGTGGTCCCTTCGCGCTCGTCAGCCTGCTCGACGGCCCGGAGGCCACGGCGGAGGCGACTCTCGCCCGCTACGGCGTCGGCCTCGATGTCCCGGACACGACCGCCGTGCCCCCCGAAGCGGGCGACGTCGATGCGTCCATCTTCGGCTGTCCCGAGTTCTTCCTCGCGGCCGACCGGAATCAGGTCTTCTGGGATCTCCCCCACGCGGGCGCGCAGGAAGCGCATTACGTCGATGCGTCGGGCCGCCCCGCCGCGGCGCTCAAGGTCCTTCCTCCCGCGATGGCCTATGAGCGCTCGCCCGTCTGCCAGGCGGCGGTCGGGAACTGGGGCACGCCACCCTCGGACTACGACGGCGGCCATCTCATCGGGAGCCAGCTGGGAGGCTGGGGGCGGCGCGCCAACCTGGTGCCACAGAACAGCAACTTCAACCGCGGCAACTGGGCCCAGATCGAGAACGCGCTGACCGCCTGCAACGCGCTGGCCGGCGTTCGGGTGGCGTACGAGGTCTACGTCACCTACAGCGACGCCAGCGCGATTACGCCCACCCGGTTCGAGGCCCGGGTCACCTTCTCGCCCGGGCCGTCGAACAGCGTCGTGTTCGACAACGTGCGCGGCGGCGGCGACGGCGGCACGGCGAAACGGCAGGCCTTCGTGGCGTGGCTCCAGAGCAACGGGTGCCGCTGACGCTCCGGGTGCCTCTTCTCACGTGCCCCGGGCCCAGTCCGCGACCAGCCGGAAGAGGTCGCGGCCGTCCCCGAGGGTGAGGTCTCCAGCGTCGCGGGCCAGGCCGATCTCGGTGTAGGTAAGCGCGAGCCGGGCGAGGAACGCCGGCAGGGACGGCGCGGCTCGGACCCGCTCGGGCTCGTCCGAGCCGAACGTGATGACCTGCCCGGACTCACCCTCCGGCCCCGGCTCGAAGTCCACCGCGGCGTGGTTGCCCGCGCCGTCGTCGACGAGCGGGAGCCAGCCGGAGGCGACGTAGACCGGTCGGACCGCCCCCTCCGGGACGGCCTGGGCGGGCATCTCGGCGAGGTCGGGGTCCGTCTCGATCACGTCCTGCCACTTCCGCCACTCGCCGACGGCGTCCGCCAGCGGGAGCAGGCGCAGGCCGACGATGACGCCGGGCGCGTCGCCCGCCTGCCCGTCGTGACGGCCGTAGACCTCGCGGACGTCGGGCGGCAGGGCGAGGCCGAGGGCACGCTCGGCCGCGTCGAGGTCGGCGGCAGAGGCGCCCGGGCGGAGGTCGGCGCGGAGGGCGTCCGGGAGCGCCGCCTCGAAGGCGGCCCAGGCGCTGGCGGCGGAGTCGGGCATGGGGTCCGGGGCAGAGGGAGCGGGCGACCTCCCATCGGGAGCTAGACGCCCGCGGCGCGGAAGGCGTCGGCGACGATCTCCTGGGCCTCGGCCTGGAGCCGCGCGAGATGGTCAGCGCCGCGGAAGCTCTCCGCGTAGATCTTGTAGACGTCCTCGGTGCCAGAGGGACGGGCGGCGAACCAGCCGGCCTCGGTCTGCACCTTGAGCCCGCCGATGGGCGCGCCGTTGCTCGGAGCGGCCGTGAGGATGGCCGTGACGGGGTCGCCCGCGAGCGCGTCGGCCGTGACGGCGTCGGGCGAGAGGTCCTTGAGGGCGGCCTTCTGCGCCCGGCTGGCGGGCGCGTCGAGGCGGGCGTAGACCGGGCTCCCGAAGCGCTCTTCGAGGGCCGCGTAGCGCTCGCCGGGGTCGCGCCCGGTGACGGCCGTGATCTCGGCCGCCAGCAGGGCGAGCAGGAGGCCGTCCTTGTCGGTCGTCCACGGCGTGCCGTCGGTGCGGAGGAACGAGGCCCCGGCGCTCTCCTCGCCGCCGAAGCCGAGCGCGCCCGAGAGCAGGCCCTCCACGAACCACTTGAACCCGACCGGCACCTCCGCCAGCGGGCGGCCGAGGCTGGCCGCCACACGGTCGATCATGGACGACGACACGAGCGTCTTGCCGACGGCGGCCTCGGCGGGCCAGCCCGGCCGGTGCGTGAACAGGTACTCGACGGCGACCGCGAGGTAGTGGTTCGGGTTCATCAGACCGGCGCTCGGCGTCACGATGCCGTGGCGGTCCGCGTCCGGGTCGCAGCCGACGGCCACGTCGAAGCGGTCCTTGAGGTCGACGAGGCCGGCCATGGCGTAGGGGGACGAGCAGTCCATCCGGATCTTGCCGTCGCCGTCGACGCGCATGAACCCGAACGACGCGTCCACGCGCTCGTTGACGACCGCCAGGTCGAGCCCGTAGCGCTCGGCGATGGGGCCCCAGTAGCCGATGCTGGCGCCGCCCAGCGGGTCGACGCCGATGCGGACGCCCGACTGGCGGACGGCGTCGAGGTCGAGGACGGCACCGAGGTCGTCGACGTAGGGGCCGACGAGGTCGCGCTCGTGCGTCGTGTCGGCCGCGAGGGCGTTCGTGAGGCTCGTCCGCTTGACGCCGGCCCGCCCGCCGGTCAGGATGGCGTTGGCGCGGGCCTGGATGGGCCCTGTGATCTCCGGCCCGGCGGGCCCGCCCGTCGTCGGGTTGTACTTGAAGCCGCCGTCCTCGGGCGGGTTGTGGCTCGGCGTGATCACGACGCCGTCCGCCAGCCCGTCGCGGCGGTCGCGGTTGTAGGCCAGGATGGCGTGCGAGACGGCCGGCGTGGGCGTGTAGCCGCCGCCAGCCTGCACGATCACGTCGACGCTGTGGGCCGCGAACACCTCCAGGGCCGTCCCGAAGGCGGCCTCCGAGAGCGCGTGCGTGTCGAACCCGACGATCAGCGGCCCGGTCACGCCGGCCTCGGTGCGGTACTCGACGAGCGCCTGGCTGACGGCCAGCACGTGGGCCTCGTTGAAGGCGCCGTCGAGCGAGCGGCCCCGGTGGCCGGACGTCCCGAAGGCGACGCGCTGGGCCGGGTCCTCGGGGTCCGGCTCGCGCGTGTAGTACGCCGAGACGATGCGCGGGACGTGGGGGAGGCGGCTCGGGGGGACGGGGTGGCCGGCGAGCGGGTCGGGCATGAGGTGGGGCGAGGAGGGCGGCGGAGTGTACCCCATCGTCTCAGAGACTGTTTGGGGAAGCTACCGGAGCCGACTCGACATCAGCCGGATGGCACTG
>CAYPVZ010000128.1:0-7722 GCA_964414235.1 uncultured Rhodothermales bacterium
GGCCGCCAGCGACTCGGCGCTCGCTGCGCAGCTCCTCCGGCGCGGGCCAGAGTTGCGTGCAGCCTACGAGGCACTGGCGCGGGAGCGCCTGGAGGACGAGATGTTCGCCAAGGCCCGCCAGACGGACCTGGAGCAAGCGCTCCTGGACGCCCACGGTTTCCGCGTCGCCATCCAGCACGACTTCGTCAAGGTGCAGGACACGACGACCACGGCCGACGGCGTCCCCGGCACGTTCGTCCGCTACCGCCGCGTGCTCTCAGACACCTGGCGCGACTTCTTCGTCTTCGCCGCCGACGGCGTCGGCACGCTCCCGGCGCCCGACGAGGTCGACCGCATCACCAACGACCTGCTCCGCCAGTTCGCCCAGGGCTCCATCGACAGCTCGTACGTCCAGCTCGAAGCGAGCCGGCCCATGACCCGCGACTCGGTCGAGATCGCCGGCCGGCCGGCCCAGGAGCAGCGCGGGCTGTGGCAGACGACGCTCGTCCCGATGGGCGGCGCCTACATCCGCTTTGCCTTCGTCGACCCGGCCACCGACCGGCTCTACATCTACTACGGGATGACGTTCGCGCCTGACCGCACGCTCGACAAGCGCAAGTTCCTCCGCCAGATGGAGGTGATCGGCCGCACGTTCCGCACGCAGGCCGACGTCGACCGGGAGGCCGCCGCCGCCCAATCCCCCGCCTGATCGCCCCGCTGGCGGCGCGCGTCGCCAGCCCGAGTTTTCCCCTTCCCGCCTCATGTCCACCCAGACCGCCCCCGCCCCGACCGCCAGCGCCGACGCCGCCGAGCCCCAGGTGCTCCGCCTCGGCCTCCCGAAGGGAAGCCTCCAGGAGTCCACCTTCGACCTCCTCGACAAGGCCGGCTACAGCTTCTCCGTCCGCGAGCGCTCCTACTTCCCGTCCATCGACGACGACGAGGTCCGCGCGATGCTCGTCCGGGCGCAGGAGATGGGCAAGTACGTCCAGGACGGCGTGTTCGACGCCGGCATCACCGGGCTCGACTGGATCGCCGAGACCAATGCCGACGTCCACGTCGTGGCCAACCTCGTGTATTCGAAGGCCTCGATGCGCCCGGTTCGCTGGGTGTTGGCCGTCCCCGAGGACAGCGACATCCAGTCCGTGAAGGACCTCGAAGGCAAGCGGATCGCGACCGAGGTCGTCGGGCTGACGCAGCGGTGGCTGGCCGACAACGGCGTGAGCGCCGACGTCGAGTTCTCGTGGGGCGCCACCGAGGTCAAGGCGCCCGACCTCGTCGACGCCATCGTGGAGGTGACGGAGACCGGAAGCTCGTTGCGCGCCAACAAGCTCCGGATCGTCGAGACGCTGCTCTCCTCGAACACCCAGCTCGTGGCCAACCACGACGCCTGGGCCGACCCGTGGAAGCGGGAGAAGATCGAGAACCTCGCGCTGCTGCTGGAGGGCGCCATCCGAGCCGAGGGCAAGGTCGGCCTCAAGCTCAACGTCCGCCGCGACGACCTCGCGTCGATCGTCGACCAGCTCCCCGCGCTCCGCAACCCGACGATCTCGCCGCTCTTTTCGGAGGAGTGGGTCGCCGTGGAGACGATCATCGAGGAGCGGCAGGTGCGCCGGCTGATCCCCGAGCTCAAGCGGCTCGGTGCCGAGGGCATCATCGAGTACCCGCTGAACAAGATGATTCCGTAGGGACTTGAGACCGAGCGACTTGGGGCTGGCGGTCGCCGACCGTACCCTGGCCCCCAGTCCTCTCCGCCCCCCGTTCGTATGAAGCTCCTCGACCTCTGCTTCGGCCGCTCCGGCGACAAAGGCGACGCCGTCAACGTCGGCCTCATCGCGCGCGACCCGGCGCATTACGACTGGCTCCGCGAGACGGTCACGGCCGAGCGCGTCAAGGCCCACTTCGGGCCGCGCGTGGACGGCGAGGTCGAGCGGTTCGAGTTGCCGAACCTGTCGGCGCTGAACTTCCTGCTACATGGCGCGCTCGGCGGCGGCGGCACGGTCTCGCTCAAGCTCGACGCCCAGGGCAAGACCTACGCGGCGCACCTGCTCCGGATGGAGGTCGACGCCCCGCCCGCCGTCGAGGCCGCGTGAGGCGGCGCGCGTCGCGCGGCGCCGTCGCGCTGGCGGCGCTCGTCGCCAGCGCGGGATGCGGCGGGCCCTCCGGCGAGGGGCCCGAGGCCGACTCGACGCTCGTCACGGCGCTCATCGAACTCCACCTCGCCGATGCCCGCGCCGCGCTCGACACGACGGCCGACGACCCCGGCGCCCTCGCCGACAGCCTCCGCCAGCGCGCGCTCGCGATCCACGGCCTGGACTCGGCCGCCCTCGCTGATCGCCTCGATGACCTCGCCGCCGACCCCGCCCTCGCCAAGGCCACCTACGACGCCGTCGACAGCCGGATGGCGCTCGAACGGCAGGGCATGACGCCCGACATCGGTCGCCGGATGATGACCGGCACCATCGATTCGTCGCTCACCGACGCCCCCTTCCCCGACTGACAGCCATGCCCGAGACGGTCCAGGTCTTCACGACCGGCGGCACCATCGACAAGGAGTACTTCGACGCCAAGAGCGCCTACGAGATCGGCGAGCCCCAGATCGGCGCGCTCCTCCGGGAGGCCGGCGTGGCCTTCCCCTACGTCATCGAGGCGCTCATGCGGAAGGACAGCCTCGACCTCACCGACGACGACCGCCAGTCGGTCGCGGCGAGGGTCCTCGCCAGCCCGCACCGACGCGTGATCGTGACGCACGGCACCGACACGATGGCCGACACGGCCCGCGTCGTCGCCGACGCACTGGCGGGAGCCGGCGCCGAGAAGACCGTCGTCTTCGTCGGGTCGCTCTCGCCGGCCCGGTTCAAGGCCACCGACGCCGAGTTCAACGTGGGGTTCGCCGCCGCCGCGGCACAGACGCTCGCGCCCGGTGCGTACGTTGCCATGAACGGGTGCGTCTTCGATCCCTACCACGTCCGCAAGGACCGCGACCGGAACCGGTTCGAGACGGTACCCGATCCGCCTGCGGCCTCCTAGCTCCTTCTTCCCCCTTATGCCCATGACCCGCTTGTCCCTCCCGGGCGCGCTCGCGCTCGCCCTCTTCGCCTCCGGGTGCTCGACCGCGTCCCAGGTCGTCGATGACATCGGCGACGCCGTGGACGATGTCGTCGACGCGCTGGACGGACCGTACCGCGCGGCGCCGTGCACGAACGGCCACGCCACGCTGCCCGCCGACGCGCCCGGCGCCGACGTCGGCGCGTTCGAGTGCTCCAACGTCGACCTCGTGGCCTACGTCCCGCTCTCGGAGTTCGACGCCGACGAGCTCAACGACATCTGGGGCTGGACCGACCCCGAGACCGACCGCGAGTACGCCCTCGTCGGACTGGCGAACGGGACCGAGTTCGTCGACGTGACGAACCCGATGCAACCAGTCCTCCTTGGTAAGCTCCCCACCCAGACCGTCTCGACCGTCTGGCGCGACATCAAGGTCTACCGCGACCACGCCTTCATCGTCTCCGAGGCGCGCAACCACGGGATGCAGGTGTTCGACCTGACCCGCCTGCGCGGGCTGACGTCCGACCAGGGCGAGTTCACGGCCGACGCCCACTACGACGGCGTCACGAACGTCCACAACCTCGTGATCAACGAGGACTCGGGCTTCGCCTACGCCGTCGGCTCCGGCTCCAAGGCCGGGCTTCCGGCCGAGTGCGGCGCCCCGGGCTTCCACGTGATCAACATCCAGGACCCGACGAACCCGACCTTCGCTGGCTGCTTCTCGGACGCCTCGAAGGACACGGGCCCGGTCACGGCGCCGGGCTACACGCACGACGCCCAGTGCATCAACTACGATGGCCCCGACCCGGACTACCGCGGCCGCGAGGTCTGCGCCGGCTCGAACGAGGACGTGGTGACCTTCTTTGACGTCACCGACAAGGACGACGTCCGGATCATCTCGATCGCCGAGTATCCCCAGGACGCGTACACGCACCAGAACTGGTTCACCGAGGATCGCCGCTTCCTTCTCGCCAACGACGAGCTCGACGAGCAGAACGGCTACGTCGGGACGCAGCGGACGCTGATCTTCAACGTCGAGAACCTCGACGAGCCGGAGTTCATCGGCGCCTACGACTCGGGCATCACGACAATCGACCACAACCTCTACATCCTCGGCGACAAGGCCTACATGAGCAACTACCAGTCGGGCCTCCGGATCGTTGACCTCTCGGGGATCGCGACCGGGACGCTCCGCGAGGTCGGCTACTTCGACACGTACCCGCAGGGCACGGAGATCGGGTTCGCCGGGCAGTGGAGTAACTACCCGTACTTCGGGAGCGGCATCATCGTGGCGAGCGACTCGAACAACGGGCTGTTCGTGCTCCGGTCGCGCCTCTAGCCCCGCCCCGCTGGCGACGGTCGCCAGCGCCAGAGGGGAGCCTGACGAGATCGGGCTCCCCTCTTCGTTTTTCTCCCCGCCTCGGCGTACGAATCCGGACCTTCGGCCGTCGCACTCACGCCTTGCTCCCGCCCCGATGCCGCTTCGCCTCGCGCTCCTCGTCGCCCTCGCGAGCCTCGCGCTCGTGCCCACCGCCAGCGCTCAATCTGCCCCGTGCGAGAACGGAACGGCAGCGGGATATGCCTGCTCGAAGGTCGACCTGCTCGCGTTCTACACGCCGCAGGAGCTGGGCACGCCGCCCGCAGGCCAGTGCCCGAGTCCCTACCCCGGCCTCTGCGCCAACGACATCTGGGGCTGGACCGATCCCGAGACCGATCGCCGCTATGCCATTGTCGGGCTGGCGACCGGCACGGCCTTCGTCGACGTGACGACGCCGACGGCCCCGATCCGTCTCGGCATGCTCCCGACCCAGACCGTAGGGTCGAGTTGGCGCGACGTCAAGGCCATTGGGAACGTGGCCATCGTGGTCTCGGAGGCCCCAGGACACGGGATGCAGATTTTCGACCTCACCCGGCTGCGCGGGCTGACCGAGAACCCTGCAAGGAGATTCAACGCTGACGCCGTCTACACCGGCATTGGCTCAGCCCACAACGTCGTCGTCAACGAAGCGACTGATTTTGCCTACCTCGTGGGCGGTCGGTCGGCCTCGGGCTTGCCATCAGCCTGCTCGGCCCGAGGCGTCCATGCGGTCAACCTCTCCAACCCGATGCATCCGACCTTCGGCGGCTGCTTCAGTGATGTCGCGCTGGAGGCAAGCCCAGTCACGTCTCCCGGCTACACCCACGACGCCCAGTGTGTTTTGTACTCCGGCCCGGACGCAGACTACGTGGGGCATGAGCTATGCTTTGCCGCCAATGAAGACGTGGTCCGGATCTTCGACGTGACCGACAAACAGAACGTCGTCATCGTGTCTAAGGCCGAGTACCCACTCGACGCCTACACCCACCAGGGGTGGCTGACCGAGGACCAGCGGTACCTCCTCGTCAATGACGAACTCGACGAGTACAACAAAATCGTCTCCACCCAAAGAACGATAGTCTTTGACGTTTCCGACCTCGACAACCCAGAATTGGATTTCGTCTACGACTCGGGCCAGACGACGATCGATCACAACCTCTACGTCCTGGGCCACCTCGCCTACGAGAGCAACTACGAGGCCGGCCTTCGCGTGCTCGACCTCAGCGGAATCGGGAGCGGTTCACTCCGGGAGGTCGCCTACTTCGACACCTACACGCCGAGCACCACGGCCGAGTTTGCCGGGCAGTGGAGTAACTACCCCTTCTTCGGCAACGGACTCGTGATCGCCAACGACGGCGAGACCGGCTTCTTCGTGCTCCAAGTGCATCCGGATGTGGTCGTGGGGACGTCGGAAACGCCAGCGGAGACCGGCTACGCTCTGAGCGAGGCTCACCCGAACCCGACCGCCAGTGGCGCGCGGCTCACGTTGTCCGTGACGCAGGCGCAGGCGGTCCGCGCGGAGCTGTTCGACGTGGCCGGCCGCCGGCTGGCGACGCTCTTTGACGGGGCCGCGAGCCCGGGCGCCGACCTCGCGCTGGACGTGGGGCGGGACGATCTCCCGGCCGGCGTCTACGTCGTCCGCGTGACCGGCGAGGCATTCGAGGCCTCACGCCGCGTCGTGTTCACGCGCTAGCCGACGTTCCCGCGAGGCGACGCTGTCCCGCCGGGGTCAGCGCGAATCGAATCGCGAGCGGGTCCTCGAGGCGAAGCAGGCCTTCGGCGACGAGCCAGTCCGCAAGTTCGCGCTCCCGATGCGGAGCGTCGGCACCAGCTGGGTGCTCGCCGCGCGCGACGGCGTCGAGGATCGCCCGGAGCGTCGACTCGTCGGACGGCGTGACGGTCGCGGCACGATGGCGGCCGAGGCACACGTCACATCGGCCGCAGCGGGAAGGGGCTGGCTCACCGAAGTAGGCCAGCAGATGCTGGCGCCGGCAGCCGACACCGTTCGCGTATGCCACCACGGCGTCGAGCTTCGCATGCGCGCGCTGACGCCCCCGATCGAGCGCGGCGACATCGACAGGCGCCGCCTTCGCCCGCGCTCCGAACCAGCGGAGCGTGAGGCCATCGGCAGGCTGGCGAAGGTCGAGAAGCTGGCGAGCCGCGAGGTAGCGCAGCCCGGCGATGAGACGATCTGGTGTCAGGCGGAGGGCCTCCGCGAACGGCGCGAGGCGGAGCGTGGCGCCCCGCCCAGCCTCGGGCGGAAGCCGCCGCAGCAACGCCTCAACGAAGGCTCGAACGCTCTCCTTCTCCCCCATCGCCACGTGCTGGAGTCCGTCACGACCTTCCGGAAGGCGGACCCAGACCTCGCCCTCGCGTGTCGGCACCACGTCCCACACGCCGTCGGCGGCAAGCCGGTCCACGGCGGCGCGCACGATCCCGACCGACCGTTCGGCCACGGCCGCCAGCCGGTCGAGGGCGAGCGTGACGGGCTCTTCGGGCTCGCTGCCGAGGGCGATCTGCCCGAGGCTCCCCGCGGCCTTGTAGACAGCCTGCACGTCGGCCGGCGTCGGATGACCGCGCTCGACGAGGTCGCGAGGCGTCCGCTCAGCGTTCGGACCGAGGGCGAGCACGGCGTAGGACTTCTGCCCGTCGCGTCCCGCGCGCCCGGCCTCCTGGTAGTAGCTCTCCAGCGTCGGCGGCAGCGCAGTATGGACGACGGCGCGGACGTCGGGCTTGTCGATGCCCATGCCGAATGCGCTCGTGGCCGTGATGACGCGCGTCTCGCCGTCGAGCCATCGGCGCTGGACGGCGTCCCGCCGGTCGCGGTCGAGGCCGGCGTGGTAGGGCTCAGCGACTACGCCCTCCAGGGCGAGGCGGGCGGCCGCTTGCTCGGTCGCCCGGCGCGTTCCCGCGTAGACCAGGCCCGGGCCCGAAACGGCTCGGAAGACGTCGGCCGCCTGCTTCGTCGGGTCCTGCACGTGGTGGACGCTCCACACGAGGTTGGGTCGGTCGAATCCGCGCACGACGATGGCCGGGTCGCGCAGCGCGAGTTGCTCCAGAATGTCGCGCCGGACCTCTGGCGTCGCCGTCGCCGTGACGGCTGCGACCGGCGTCGGCTCGCCGCTGGCGGTGTGCAGGAGCGGCCGCGCCTCGGCAATCTTTCGGTAGGCTGGACGGAAGTCGTGTCCCCACTCCGAAATGCAGTGGGCCTCGTCCACGGCCAGCAGATCGACCGCCAGACGCGGCGCTCGGGCGGCGAACAGGTCGGTCTGGAGCCGCTCGGGCGTGAGGTAGACGAGCCGGTAGAGGCCGGGCTCGGCGTCGGTCCAGAGCTGGTCGGC
>CAYPVZ010000129.1:0-7650 GCA_964414235.1 uncultured Rhodothermales bacterium
GCCGCCGTCGCGCGCTCCGACTCGGCGGCGGCGCGGCTCGACTCGGCCGCCGTCGCGGCCCTCTCTGACACGACGCAGAGCGTGGCCGACGCGCTCGGCGAGGGCGTCGACGTGGACCTGCTGGGGCGGACGCTCTTCCGCATCTGGGGCGGCCTCGGCGACGTCACGCCGCAGGTCCGGGCGCAGCGGCTCTCGACGCGACTGGCGGACCTCGCGCGCAGCCGCGACGTCGACCCGGAGGCGCTGCGGATCGTCGAGGGGCAGACGCTGGCGACGCTCCAGATCGGCAGCCTCATCGTGATGAGCGTGACCGACGACGACGCGATCGGGATGGGGCTCTCGCGGCCCGAGGCCGCCGCGCGCTACCGCCAGCTCGTCGTCGAGGGGGTCGAGCGGTACCGCGAGCAGGCCACGTTCCGGGGCGTCATTCGGAGCGCGGCGATCTCGGCGGTCCTGCTGCTGCTGCTGGTCCTCGCGCTGCGCGGCCTCGGGAGCCTCTTCGGCTGGGTGGACCGGCGGACGGCGGCGGCCCGGCGGACGGTGCTCCGGCCGATCCGCATCGGCACGTTCGAGGTGGTCGGGCGCGACCAGGTGGCGCGCCTCGGGCGCGGGCTCGTCGGGCTGTTCCGGCTGGCGCTCTCGCTGATCCTGGTCTACATCTTCCTGACGACCGTCTTCGGGCTGTTCCCGTGGACGCAGACGTGGAGCGAGAACCTCTTAGACGCCGCGCTGACGCCGCTCCGCCGGCTCGGCAGCGTCCTCGTCGACTCCATCGACAACGTCATCGCGATCGTCGTGACGATCGTCGTGATGCGCTGGATCATCCGGCTCTCGGACTACCTGTTCGTCCAGGTGGAGCGCGGCGAGGTCGAGCTGAAGGGCTTCCACGCGGACCTGGCCGACCCGACGCGGAAGATCGTCAAGTTCCTCCTGATCGTGGTCAGCGCCATGCTGATCTACCCGTACACGCCCATCGCGAACAGCGTCGCGTTCCAGGGGCTGACGGTCTTCTTCGGCCTGCTGATCTCGCTCGGCTCGTCGTCGGCGATCTCGAACATGGTGGCGGGCGTGGTGCTGACCTACACGCGAGCGTTCCGCGTGGGCGACCGCGTCAAGGTGGGCGACACGTTCGGGGACGTGATCGAGAAGACGTTCCTCGTGACGCGGATCCGGACGCCGAAGAACGAGGACGTGGCGGTGCCGAACGCGGCAGTCCTCTCGAACCACATCGTCAACTACTCGGTGATGGCGCGCGAGGGGAGCGGCGTGATCCTCCACACGGTGGTGACGATCGGCTACGACGTGCCGTGGCCGGACGTCCACCAGCTGATGCTGCAGGCGGCGCGCGACACCGTCGGCGTGGAGGCCGAGCCGGCGCCGTTCGTGCTCCAGACGGCGCTGGGCGACTTTTCGGTCGCCTACGAGATCAACGCGTACACGCGCGAGGTGACGCGGATGGCGCGGCTCTACAGCGACCTCCACCAGCACATCCAGGACCGCTTCGCGGAGGCGGGCGTCGAGATCCTCAGCCCGACCTACGAGGCCTACCGCGAGGGGCCGTCGACCGTGCCGGACGTCGCCGCGCTCCGCGACGCCGTCGCGCGGGCCGAGGCGACGGCGCCGGCCAAGGAGACGGACGGGGCCGATGGGGTGCCCCCGCCCCAGATCGAGCCGGCGGAGATCCCGCCGCCGCCCTTCCTCGCCCCCGGCCCCCCGGACGAGGGCGCCGGGGCGAGCGGTCGTTCCTAATGGCGTTCGGTCATATTCTGGTCCCGGTGAGCCTCGTCGACGGCCCGATGAGCCTCTCTGACGCCCCCTGGAGGCTTAGCAACGGCCCGGAGAGCCTCTTCGACACCCCCTTGAGCCTCTCCGATGGCCCGATGAGCCCCGTCGGTGTCCCGATGAGCCGCGTCGGGGGCCCCTTCGGTCGTGTCGGCGGCCCCTCGGGGCATTCGGGCAGGTCCGTGGAAGATGTCGGGGGCGTCCTGGCGAGGGGGCCGAGGCTATGGAGCGGGACCGCGGCGGCGGCGTAGGCGGGGCTCCGATTCCCCGAACCCATGCCCGACCTCGTCCTCCATCACGCCCACGCCTGGGACGTCTCGCCGACCGAGGCCGTCGAGATCCAGCGCCAGCTGGCGCCGCTCGTGCGCGAGGAGCCGCTGGACGTCGAGGCCGTGCGGACGGTCGCCGGGCTGGACGTGAGCGTGCGCGAGGACCGCGTTCGGGCGGCGGTGGTCGTTTACGACGTGCACGCGCGCGAGGTCGTGGACCAGGCGATCTGGGAGGGGCCGGTGGCGTTTCCGTACGTGCCGGGGCTGCTGAGCTTCCGCGAGGTGCCGGCGATCCTGCCCGCGCTCGACCAGCTCCGCCAGCTGCCGGACGTCTACATGCTCGACGCGCAGGGGCGGGCGCACCCGCGGCGGTTCGGGCTGGCGTGCCACCTCGGCGTGCTGCTGGACGCCCCCGCGCTGGGCGTCGCGAAGTCGATCCTGGTGGGGCGGCACGGGCCGCTGGCGGAGGCCAAGGGCAGCGCCGAGCCGCTGGTCCACAAGGGCGAGACCGTGGGGCTGGCGCTGCGGACGCGCGAGGGCGTCAAGCCGGTGTACGTCTCGGTGGGGCACCGGGTCACGCTGCGCGACGCGGGGCGGCTGGCGCTCCGGCTGGCGGTGAAGTACAAGCTGCCGCAGCCGACGCACCTGGCGCACCGGCTGAGCTACCGGGGCGCGCTGTAGCTGCGTGGATCGGTGCCCGGCTCCGTGATGGCGCCGGGTCACGTGTTCGGCGCACATCTCCACATCGTCGCGCCGGGCGTTCCGCTGGTCGCCAGCGAGGGGTTCGTGCCGAGCCGTTCTCGGAATGGGCGAGCGCTCTCCCGGCCGGGCGATTAAGACGGGCGACGGCCGGCCGATGCCGGGCCGGTCTTCTCCTCAGACCGATGGCTCAGGCTCCTGCGAACGTCGCGCCGATCCGCTGGCCCGTCGCGCCGGCCCCGTCATTCTCCGACTGGCGACCGGCGCCGCCACATCAGGGGCAGGCGCCCGAGGAGCGGGCGTACACCGACGTTCCGTCGTCTCCGGTCAGGCGGAGCACGTCGCCCTCGACCGCGCCGCGGAAGGTCCGGCCGTCGTCGAGCACGAGTTGGTCGGACGCGACCCGGAACGGCATGGACGAGGCCGGGCGGTCGTTGAGGTAGGTCTGGAGACCTGTCCCCTCGACGGTCACCGCGTCGTCGAGCGCGGTGGGGCCGTCACAGTAGACCCAGTCGCCGTCGATCCCGGTCAGGGCCTCGGTACCCGGCGTGGCGGACCCGGCCGTCGAGACCTCCTGGTCTGGAGCGGCCTCGGCGGCGTCGTCGGAGAGGGAGCCGGCGGTCGAGACGCCGTCGTCGGGCGCCTCGTCGGAGGCGCAGGCGGTGAGGAGAAGGACGAGCGAGAGCAGAGAGAACGTGCGCATGGGGAGGGGGTGTCGGTGGGAGTCGCCAGCGAGGCGATCAGTCGCGGTCGGAGAGCCGGTGGCTGAGGAGCCACGTGTACACCTCGGGGTTGGCGTAGGTCTCGCTCCACGAGTCGTGGTCGGCGTCGGGGTAGACGGTGAAGCGGACGTCGCCGCCGGCCCGGCGCAGCGCGCGGACCATCTCGACCGACTGCGCGATGGGGACGACGGAGTCCATGGCCCCGTGGAAGGCCCAGACCGGCACGTCGCGCGCCACGTCGATGCCGAGGGGGAGGCCGCCGCCGCAGATCGGGATGGCGGCGGCGAAGCGCTCGGGCATGGCGCGGATGGCGTCCCAGGTGCCGTAGCCTCCCATCGAGAGGCCGGTGAGGTAGACGCGGTCCTCGTCGACGCGGTACTGGCGGAGGGCGTCGTCGAGGACCGCGGCGATGCGGGCGACGGTCCACCGGCTGCCGGTGGGCACCTGCGGGGAGACGATGATGAACGGGAGGTCGCGCCCGGTGCGGCGCTCCTTGACGGGCCCGTGGATGGTGACGGCCTCCAGGCTGTCGCCACGCTCGCCGGCGCCGTGGAGGAACAGGAGCAGCGGCCATGTCCGGTCCGCGTCGGCGTCGTAGTCGGTGGGGAGGGAGACGTGGGCCTGGCCGGCGGCCGTCTCGGTCCAGCCGCCGTGGTAGTCGAGGACGGGCTGGGCGTGTGGCGCGACGGTCATCAGGAGGAGCGCAAGAAGAGCGGCAGAGCGCATGGCACCGGGTGGAGAGACGGTGAAGCTACGCCCCGGCGCTTGCGCCTCACGCGGCGTGAGGTCCGTACGCTCCGGCCTCCGTTCCCCCTGAGCCCATGGACCTCCGCGTCGGCGAGCTGGCCGAGCGGGCGGGCGTCACCGTCCGCACGCTGCACCACTACGAAGCCGTCGGTCTCCTCCGCCCCCGGCGGACCGAGGCCGGCCACCGCCGCTACGGCCCGGCCGAGGCGGAGCGGCTCCAGCAGATCACGTCGCTCCGCGCGCTCGGCCTCGGCCTCGGCCTCGACGCCATCGCCGCGGCGCTCGACGCGCCGGACTTCGACCCGGCCGCCGTCGTCGCCCGCCAGCGGGCCGCGCTGGACGCCGAGGCGCGGCACCTCGCCGCGCTGGCGGACCGTCTCGGCAGGCTCGAACGGCTCCTCCAGCAGCGCGCGGCGACCGGCGCGCCCATCACCCCGGACACCTTCCTCACCCTCACCAGGACCATGAACGACATCCAGACCCACTACATGCCCGAGCAACTCGACCGGCTCGCTGCGCGCCGGGAGGCCCTCGGCGACGAGGCCATCCACGCGGTCGAGGCCGAGTGGCCGCAGCTCTACGCCCGAGTCGGCGACGAGATGGACGCGGGCACCGACCCGGCCGCCCCGACCGTCCAGGCCCTCGTGAATCGTTGGGACGAGCTGGTCGGCATGTTCACCGGCGGCGAGGCCGACATCCGGGAGTCCCTCGGGAAGGCCTGGGAGGCCAACGTCGACGGCATGGCCGAGATGATGGGCCTGACGCCGGATCGCCTCCGGGCGCTCTTCGCCTACGCCCAGAAGGCGCGGGACGCGCGCCTCTGATGGTCGGCCGCCAGCCGGACGCTCCGGTCTGCGCTGGCGGTCGTCGCGCTCGGATCGAAGGGGGACGGAGCCAGCGAGGGGACGGGGCCTCCCCTGCGGGGGGGATGGAATCTGCCCGCCCGCGCTGACTTCTTGGGAAGGCTCCGCCTTCCACCTCGCCGATGCGCCCCTTCGTTCCGCTCGCCCTCCTCCTCGCACTCGTCAGTGCCCAGCCGGCCCGGGCTCAGTGGGAGTTCACCGGCCCGGGCATCTTCACGCCGAACAGCGTCGCCCAGAACGACGGCTCCGTCTTCTTCGCCGTGACGCGGGGGAGCGGCGCCAGCGTCAGCGGGGGCATCGTGTACCGGAGCACCGACGGCATCCGCGACTGGGAGCCGGTGACGGGGCCGCTCGTCACGACCAGCCGGCCGCTCGGCCCCTACATCACCACCATCGGCGCGGGCGGCGGGGCCGTCGCCATCGCCACGCGCGAGGCCTACAACGTCGCCTACGTCTACCTCTCGACCGACGACGGCGCCACGTGGACCGAGCGACGGACGTTCCCGACGGTCTACGAAGGGCAGATCCGCTCGCTCCACGTGCTCAACGCCGACACGCTCGTCGCGCTGGCGAACACGGGGGGCGGCCAGGCCCGCCTGTTCGTCTCGACCGACGCCGGCCTCACGTGGACCCAGCGCGACCGCGCCTTCGGCAGCGTCGCCCAGCCGACGCTCCTCGACGTGGACGGGCGCCTCGTGCTGCCCTACTCCGGCTCGCTCGGGGTGACGCAGGTCGCCGTCGGGGTCGAGGTCTCCGACGACCTCGGCGTAACGTGGACGCCGCGGTACACCGCCCTCAACGCCTTCGGCGTCAGTCAGATCGTGCTCTGGGCGGATGGCGAGCGGCTCCTCCAGTACGTGACGCCCTCCGCGTCGAACGCGGCCCCGCGCCTCCAGTGGACGGACGACTTCGGCGCGACGTTCTCGATGACGGAGTCGCGGCCCGGCGGCGTCGCGGGGACGATCTCGGCCATGGCCTCCAGGGGCGACCGCGTCGTGGCGCGCGGCTTCCTCCGCCAGCGGCAGGGCTCCGCCGAGGTCGTGGACGACAACGTCATCGGCGTGAGCGAGGACCTGGGGGCGACCTGGACGGAGGGGGACCGCGACAGCACGCTCCTGCGGGGCTCGGAGCTGCCGGGCGGGGTCTCCAGCGAGCCTATCGGGGTGACGGCCGTGCCAGGCGGGTTCCTGGCCTCGCCCGTGCTCCACAACACCAACGCCACGGCGCTCTACACCAGCGTCGACGGCCTCGACTGGCGGCCGGCGCCGGTGAACGGGTTCGGGCAGGGGCTCGGGAGCGTGTTCGAGCACGACGGGGAGCTCTACGCCTTCGAGATCGGCGCGGGGAGCGCGGGCGGGTACTGGCGCTCGGAGGACGGCGCGGCGTGGCGCTACGTCGGGCACCTCAACGACCCCGCCGCCACGTTTTTCGCCACCTGCGGCGAGAGCGGCTACCCGGGGCTGGCGGCGTCGGCCGACAGCGTGGTCGTGGCCCTCTGCACCAACGGCGACGCGGTCTACCACAGCCACGACGGCGAGACGTTCACGGAGATCGGCGCGACGCCCGACACGCGGCTGCGGATGCTGACCGAGTCCGACGGGCGGCTGTTCGCGGCCGGCTTCAACTCGACGCTCGGCGCGACGGGCGGCCAGAATGGGACGCTCTACCGCAGCGACGACGCCGGGGCGACCTGGACGACGCTCGCCAGCGAGATCCGGACGCTCACGCGGCCCAGCATCTCGGGCGACCACATCCTGATGGCCGAGGCGGGCAAGGTGTACCTCAGCACCGACGGCGGCGCCTCGTTCGCCCAGACGCTCCCCCTCCCCGGCACGTTCGCCTCGGCGGAGGTGGGCGCGGCGGCGACGCCGACGGCGCTCTTCGCGGGCGCGGCGCAGACGAACAGCTTCTTTAACACCCCGTTGTTCTATCGAAGCGTCGATGGCGGCGCGGCGTGGGAGGACATGATCGCCGCTGGCCTCGTCGCCGACGGGCCGCGTGCGCTCCACGCCCTCGACGATGGCTCGCTCGTGGCCGTCTTCACCGACAGCGTGGCCGTCACCTCGGACGCCGGGCAGACCTGGAAGAGCCTCGCCGACGCCTGGCCGAGGGCGATGCGCAGCGACGACGCCTTCGTATTCCACGACACGCTCTACGTCCAGCTCTCGAGCGGGAGCCTCTGGCGCGCCGCGCTGGCGGACTTCACCGGCCCTGACGGGGGCACGGCGTCGGCGGCCGGGCCGGACGGCGGGCTGGAGCTGGCGGCGTGGCCCAACCCGGCATCCGGCGCGGCCACCGTCCGCCTCCGCCTCGACGCGCCGGGGAGCGCCACGCTGACGGTCTCCGACGTGCTAGGGCGGACCGTGGCGACGCTCGCCGACGGCGCGCTCCGGGCGGGCGAGCAGACGCTCCCGCTCGACACGTCGGCGCTGGCGCCGGGGGTCTATGTCCTTCGGCTGGTGCTCGCCGACGGGCGCGGCCTCACGCGGCCGATCACGGTCGCGCGCTGATCGTCGGGGCCCACCGCCCCGTTTCGGGTGGGCGGGGGGCCTCCGCCGCCGTCACGGC
>CAYPVZ010000130.1:0-5572 GCA_964414235.1 uncultured Rhodothermales bacterium
GCGTCCAGAACGACCGTTGCAGCGTCCAGAACGACCGTTGCAGCGTCCAGAACGATGCTCGCAGCCTCCAGAACGACAGTGCCGCTCTCCTACCGGGCGACGGTGAGCCCGGCTGAGGCACGCGCCCCACTGGCGGACATCGCGCGGATGACGTAGACGCCCGGCGCCACCGCCCCCGTCGCCACCGCCAGCCGCTGACCGTCGGACAGCGCGCCGTCGTGGACGAGGGCGACCTCCCGGCCCCGCGCATCGAGCACGACCACGCGGACGGCCTCGGGCGACGCCAGCGACACGGCCACCGACGCAGAGGCCCCCGCCGGGTTCGGGAACACGTGGAGACTGAGCCCGGCAGTCGCCTCTGGCGAGGGATCGGTGGCCACCGCCAGCGGCTCGGCCGTCCGCCACACGCCCTCGTTCGTCGCCGCATACAGCCGCCCATCTCGCCCCAACACCAGCGCGTTCACCTTCTCGTCTGGCAGCCCGCCCGCCGACGGCGTCCCCGACACGTCGGTCCACGTCCGCGCCCCGTCGCCCGACCACGACACGCCGCCGAACGTGTCCCGCTCGTTCCCGAACGACCGGCCGACCCACACGCCGCCGGCCCCGTCGACGGCCACGACGCCCCGCCAGAACTGGTACTCGTAGATGTCCGGCCCCGTCGCGCGGACCTCCCATGTCGCCCCGCCGTCCTCGCTCGCCATCACCACCGGGTACCCCTCGAAGTAGTCCCGGACCCCGGCGTAGAGGACGCCGCCGTAGGGGTGGCCCTCGACCGCGTGCCGGGCGATCCCGCCGTCGGCCGCGTAGCGGAACTCCTGCCAGACGTTCGAGTGGGTCCACGTCCGGCCCCCGTCATCGGAGTAGGCGAGGCCGCTCCGGGCGGCGGCGACGAGGCGGGGTCCGGCGAGGGCCGGGGTGGGGAGGGCCTCGGCCAGCGAGAACGCGTTGTTGAACGCCTGCGTCGTGTCGGGATACCCGAGCGGCTCCCACGTCCCAGGCGCGCCGTCGGGGCTCCGCCAGACGGGCCCGACGTTCTCGCAGGCGAAGACGGCGTGGTCGAAGGCCTCCGATGCGGCGTAGAGGCAGTAGACGCCCTCGTCGAGCACGTTCTTCCTCCACGTCCGGCCCCCGTCGGTCGACCGGTTCACCCTCGTGGCCCCGGCTTGTGCCGCGACGAGGAGGGTGCCGGAGGCCGTTCGGGTGATGACATTAGGGCTGCAGGGGTCGCAGAGGCTAGAACTCCAGTCGCCGCCGGGCGGGAGGCGGTGGACGCCGTACGGGGGCAGGTTCCCGGGGTCGCCGAACCGCCAGCGAGTGACGTCGACCGTGTAGAGCGTGTCGAGCGATCCGTCGGGGGCCGGGCCGGGCGCGAAGACGAGGGCGTCGATCCCGAAGTCCTGAAGCCCGTGGGGCTCCCACGTCACGGCCGGCGGGGCGGTCTGGGCGCTGGCGGCGGCCGCCAGCGCGAGCGGAGCGATAACGCGGAGGAACGAGCGCGAGCGCATCGGGCGGCAGATGATCCATGATCTCTGCTCGAATCTACGCCGCTCTCCAGCCCCTTCGAGGGGCTTCGTTGCGGTTAGCGGTCTGCGCTACGCCCGCGTCTCCGGATCGGTCGCCGCGCCGTCCCCGCCGGGGACGGCCGGGCGCGTCGAGAGGCCGGTGCGTGGGGAGGCCGGTCCGGGGGGCACGTTGACCGGCTCGCCCTCGGCCGTCACGCCGGGCACCTCGGAGGGGCGGATGTAGGGCCGGGGCCCGAGCACCTCCTTGAGGTCGTTCTCGTTGAGCACCTCCTTGTCCAGGAGCGCCTGCGCGAGCCGCTCCAGCGCGTCGGACTGCTCCTCGAGCAGCTGGCGGGTCTGGGCGCGGACCTCGTCGATGATGCGCTTGACCTCGGCGTCGATGCGGCGGGCCATGTCGTCCGAGAACGGCTTCTCGAAGACCGGCTGGTCGGACTGGCCGGAGAGGTTGAAGGAGACGTAGCCGATCTCCTCGCTCATGCCGTAGTCGACGACCATGGCGTAGGCCATCTTGGTGATCTTCTCGAGGTCGTTCTGGGCGCCCGTCGTGATCTGGCCGAAGATGATCTCCTCGGCGACGCGCCCGCCCATGGTCATGATCATGCGGTCCATGAGCGCCTCGGTCGAGTAGAGGTAGCGCTCCTCGGGGAGCGACTGGGCGTAGCCGAGGGCTGCCATGCCGCGCGGGACGATGGAGACCTTGACGACGGGGTCGGTGAACTCGCGGAACCAGCCGGCGACGGCGTGCCCGGCCTCGTGGTACGCGACGACCTTCCGCTCGTCCGGGCTGATGAGCTTGTTCTTCTTCTCGAGCCCGCCGATCACGCGGTCGATGGCGCGCTCGAAGTCGATCATCTCGACGGCCTCCTTGCCCTCGCGGGCCGCCAGCAGCGCCGCTTCGTTGCAGACGTTGGCGATCTCGGCGCCCGCGAAGCCCGGCGTCTGGCCCGCCAGCAGCTCGATGTCGATGTCCGGCCCGAGGATGAGGTTCTCGGTGTGGACGGCGAAGATGGCCGCGCGCTCGCGGCGGTCGGGCCGGTCGATGAGGATCTGGCGGTCGAAGCGGCCGGGGCGGAGGAGCGCCGAGTCGAGCGTGTCGGGGCGGTTGGTGGCCGCCATCAGGATGACGCCCTTGTCGGTGTTGAAGCCGTCCATCTCGACGAGCAGCTGGTTGAGCGTGTTCTCGCGCTCGTCGTTGCCGCCCATGATGGCGCCGCGCCCGCGGCTGCGGCCCACGGCGTCGATCTCGTCGATGAAGATGATGCAGGGCGCCTTTTCCTTGGCCTGCTTGAACAGGTCGCGCACGCGGGCCGCGCCGACGCCGACGAACATCTCGACGAAGTCGGAGCCGGAGAGGCTGAAGAACGGGACGGCGGCCTCGCCGGCCACGGCCTTCGCCAGCAGCGTCTTGCCCGTTCCCGGAGGGCCCACCAGTAGAACGCCCTTGGGCAGCTTGCCGCCGAGCTTGGTGAACCGCTGCGGGTCCTTGAGGAACTGGACGACCTCCTCGACCTCCTCCTTGGCCTCGTCCAGCCCGGCGACGTCCTTGAAGGTGATCGGGGCGCCCTCGGTCTCGTCGAACAGCGTCGCCTTGTTCTTGCCGATGTTGAGGACCTGCTGGCCGGGGCCGCCCATGCGGCGCAGGATGAAGATCCAGAACACGGCGAGCAGCCCGAACAGGAGCACCCACGACAGGATGCCGCTCCAGACGGACGACGTGTAGTCGGCTTCGAACTCGATGGGCTCCTCCCCTGCCGCGACGCGCCCCTCGTTGATCTGCTGGACGTAGTCCGTCAGGTCGTGGTCGTCGGGCTTCGTGGTCTTGAAGCGGCGGCTGGCGTCCGGGTCGGGCTGGCGGCCGAACGACGCCGGCGGTGGCGCCACCTGGACGTCTCCGGCCTTGACCGCGTCTTCGGTGTACGTCCCCCGAATGTCGACGCGGTCCTGAACCTCGAACGACTCGACCTCGCCGGCCGCCAGCTGGGCGAGGAATGTGGAGTACTCGACCTCGGACGACGACCCGCCGCTCGCCATGAAGGTCTGAACGGCGAGGAGCAGCAGGGCGATGAGGACGAACAGGTAGAACGACCCGAGCGAGAGGCGCGGGCGCTTGCCGCCCGGCGAGGGGCGGCCGCCGCCGTCGCGGGGGTTCTGGGGCGTTCTCGGAGCGGAAGCCATGGCGGGGTCGCGCCGGAGCGCGGGGGGCCGCGGGCACGGCCGCGCGGACAGAGTCAGATAAAGGGAGGCGGTACCCGACCTCCGGGGGCAGGTTCCTCACCCGGGGCCGACCGGCGACCCCGGGTCTAGGCGCCCCGTGGCCTAAAAGTTACGGCCGGGGGCGCAGGCGACCGACAGCTACTCCGGATCAGGGACCACCTCGCCCGTCGCCTCGTCTGTCTCAATGAGCGTGTACCCGCTGAGATCGACGATGGCGCCCCGGAGTTGGGCCCACGCCGGAAGGCCGGGCCGGGCCGCCAGCGCCTCGGCTTCGGTCCCGAACTGGCCTATCGCGATCACGAAGGAACCGGACTCGTTCTCCTGCAGCAGGGCAACGCAAAAATCCGCGTCACGGAGCACGCGCACCATCGGAGCGGCCTCCTCGGCCAATGTCACCGTGCGCACCCGCCACGAGAAGCCCCCCGCCTCCATATCGATGGGCTGGCCTGAGCGCAGACCGCCAACGCTGGCAGCTCCCACCTCTTCGACGGGGTTGTCTGCGACCGGTGACGCGGAGATCGGAACGGCCACCGAATCCGGGGGCGTAGCTGAAGAAGCGGGAACGGCGAGGGAGTCCGACGACACGCCTGGCGTCATCGCCAGCGAGTCCTGAGAAACGGTAGCAGTCGTGTCGGCCGGCGGCGGAAGCGGCTCAGGGAGAAGCGCGAGGAGCGCCTGTGATCGTGCCGCGTACGGGGTTTCGGGATACCGACTGGCGAGTGCCGTGAGATGGTGGCGAAGCGTGAACGACGACGAGTCGACCACGGCGGGCTCGGCCGGAACGGGCTCGGCCGGAACGGGCTCGGCCGGAACGGGCTCGGCCGGAACGGGCTGAGGGAGACCAGGCCGGGACCGGAGCCTTCCCAACTCATCCTCTTCGACTACACGATTCCGGTCTTCAGAAGCAGCTGGAGGGTCCGGACCATCCCGGCCGGAAGTGGTGGCCGTAGACGACACCTCGCCCTCATCGGAGCCGGGGACAGGCTGATCGGAGCCGGAGACAGGCTCCTCCAGACCGCCTGCCCCGATCTCTTCAGCCTCGACCAGCAGCACGGCGGAAACCAGAGTGTCGGGGAGCGGAGAGGACAGAGCGAGCGAATCCGCACCGACCGCTTCGACATAGGCTGCAGCGGCAGAGAAATAGGCACGGGGCGCATCGGCAGCCTCTGGATCGGCATCACCGAGAGCGATAAAGGCCGCGGCAGCGCCGGACGCGTCGCCGCTCTGCCAGCGCTGGCGAATGGCGTCATAGGCCGCCGTGGTGCGCGTCGGAGCCGCGGTGGCAGGCTCTTCCAGCCCGAGCTGGATACGCGACGCCTGCCCGAGAACCGACGTGTCGGCCTCTGCGACGGCTTCGTACAACGGACGCGCGAGGTCGTCGCGCCCCGCAGCTCGCTCGATCTCGGCAAGGGCGTACTGGGCGCGGATGGCGACCGGAAGCGACGGCGTGTCGTCCAGAATCTGGCGATAAAGGGCGGCTGCTGTGTCGACGCGCCCGAGCGAGAGGAAGAACGCGTTGGCCAATTCGTACCGGAGCCCAGCCAGCTCCGTTACGAGCTCGTCTCGCTTGGCCTCGGTACGAGGCACGGCCGAGAGGTCGAGCGGTGGCGGCCCCCCGTCGAGCCCGAAGCCTCCTTCAAGCTCACGGCTCACGACGCCTCGGTCCGACCCAATGGCCCCCGCCTGGATTGCTGCGCGGCGGCGCCAGTTCGGTACGAGTGGGCGGTCTCCCCAGCGCTGCTGGAAAGCGATGAGACCGGCCTGAACGGATGAGGGGTTGCGGTACGAGAGAAACCCGGTGTGGCACAGAGCACTGGAGAGGTGACCTGCCAGGA
>CAYPVZ010000130.1:5582-7535 GCA_964414235.1 uncultured Rhodothermales bacterium
TTGCGACGCCCCCCCCCGGTGTCCTCGAACCCCTGGCCAGTGTCAAGGCCGCCGCCCCGCCCGCTAAAGCGCTGAGCCGTGCGGGCCGCCTCTAGCCTCCGCTGCTCCTCGACGTAGACGCGCCGCCGTTCGGTCTCAATGGCAGTGATCCGCTCACGGAACTCGCCCTCGGAGAGCGCACCGAGCGCGAGGAGCGAGTCGACCTCGGCGATCCGGCGCGAGGCGCCGGCGACGACGCCGTAGGAACGGGCCTCGTCGGCCACGTCGAGGATGGCGCCTCGCGCGGGTCGGAGGGCACCCGCCGGCGCGCGGAGCGCCGTCGCAGCCGTGTCGAAGTGGGCTGAGGCACGGACGAAGTCGTGGAGCGCATCGCGGTAGAGCTCGCCGAGCCGGTAGTGGGCGGGGCCACGGATCCCACTACCCGCCAGTTCCTCGTCATACAGGACGGCGCGGTACAGCGCGAGGGCAGCACCGGTCTGGCCGGCCGCGGCGCGGATGCGGGCCTCGGCGAGCGCCAGTTCGGCGCGGCGCTGGTAGTGCTTGTCGTCGGAGCGCATGGCGCGGACGAGGGCGAGTCCCTCTTCGACGTGGCCTCCGTCGACGCCGAGGACGAGAGCGCGGCCGAGTTCGGCGGCGAACGCCAGTTCGTAGGCCGGCCGCTGGCGGAGCGCCTCGGCGTAGGCCTCTGCTGCGAGGTCGAACCGGTCGGCGTACTCTTCCACCTGCCCCAGCAAGACATAGGCGCGGGCGGCCACATCGGAGTCCCCCTCATCGGGAGCACCGGTGCGAAGGGCCTCGGCGGCCTCATCCCATCGACCAGCGCGGGCGTAAAGTTCACCGAGTGCCAGCCGCATGCGCGAGGTCCAGTGGCGGTCGCCGCCCTCGGCCGCCAGCCCCTCTTCGAGCACCGTGACGCCATCGTCGAACCGGTCGCCGGCGGCGTACGTCCTCCCGAGCCAGAACCGGGCCTCGTCGCCGAGACGGCGGTCATCGGAGAGCGCAGCCGCGGCCATGGTCTCGCGGAACTTCTGCTCGGCGCCGACGAAGTTGCGCTGGTAGAAGTAGGCCTTGCCGATGACGAGGAGCGCGTCGTCGGCCCACTTCGACGCCGGCCGGTTGCGAAGGAGCTCGGCGCTTTTGTCGATGGCCTCCTGAAACGGACCGGACGTCCCGCCCGCCGTCTCGTTCACCGGGAAGACAGAGACGAGCCGGCCCCGGTCGATGGTTACGGCGGCCTGTGCCAGCGAGCGTTCTCCCTCCTCCAGGGACCGCTCGGCGTTGTAGAACGTGTTGTAGTACGCCCGGAAGTTGTTGTACCGGCGGTGGAGCGCGGAGCCGGACCGGCACGCGGGGAGGGCTGCCAGAACGGCGAGCGCGACGAAGAAACGAGCCGACGCGAGGCGCATCAGGTCCGGGAGACGAAACGGAAGCGGAGTAGCGGAGGCGCCGGTCGGTCGGGGGCTTGTTCTCCGCCAAGCTACGCCGGCCGCTGGGGCGTGTCAGGGCATGAACGGCGCGCTGCCGTCGAGCGTGTGTGAGGACCATGGCCCGCCACGCTGGCGACGCCCGCCGCCCTCCCCTACCAGTCCCCTACCAGTCCTCCCCGAGCGAGGTCACGTGAATCATGTTGGTCCGCCCCATGGCCGGGAGCGGGAGGCCCGCCGTGATCACGACCCGCGTGCCCGGCTCGTAGTAGCCCCGCTCCAGCAGCTCGCGGTGGACGGCCCGGACGCCGTCGTCGGTGTGCTTCTGGAACTCGATGACGATGGGCTCGACGCCCCACGTCAGCGCGATCCGCCCGAGGGCGGACGCGTCGTCGGTGAAGGCGTAGATCGGGACGTCGGGCCGGTGGCTGGCGATGGCGCGGGCCGTCGAGCCCGAGTGCGTCAGGCAGCAGATCGCGCTCGCCGCCGTCTCGTCCGCCAGCTTGACGGCTGTGAAGGAGACGGCGTC
>CAYPVZ010000131.1:0-7462 GCA_964414235.1 uncultured Rhodothermales bacterium
AGCACGCGCCGCGCGGGCACCGACGACACGGCCGCCGCCGTCCGCCAGTCCGGCCGGCGCGCGTGGCAGATCGAGGCCGACCTCTCGACGCACGACGGCGCCGCGGGGCTGGCGGAGGCCGCCGAGGCCGAGGCCGGGCCGATCTCGATCCTCGTCAACAATGCCGGCACCATCCGCCGCCACCCGGCCGTCGACTTCCCGCTCGACGACTGGAGCCATGTCCTGCGGACGAACCTGGACGCGGCGTGGCTGCTCAGCCAGGCGGTCGGGCGCGGGATGGTGGAGCGAGGGAGTGGCGCCATCGTCAACGTGGCGTCGCTGCTGAGCTTCCAGGGCGGCATCACGGTCCCGGCCTATACGGCCTCGAAGCATGCCATCGCCGGCCTCACGAAGGCGCTGGCGAACGAGTGGGCGTCGAAGAACGTCCGCGTCAACGCCGTCGCGCCGGGATACATCGCCACCGACAACACGCAGGCGCTCCAGGACGACCCGACGCGGAGCCGTCAGATTCTCGAACGCATTCCCGCCGGCCGCTGGGGCGACCCGGCCGATCTCGGCGGCGCCGTCGTCTTCCTCGCCTCGCCCGCCGCCGCCTACGTCCACGGCCACGTGCTCGCTGTCGATGGCGGATGGCTCGCTCGCTAACTCTCTGTCTCCCATGCCTCTCCACTCCATCCCCGACGCCGAGCGCACCAAGCGCTTGACGACCGACGAGCTCCGCGACCGCTTCCTCGTGCAGGACCTGTTCCGCGAAGGCGAGGTCGTCCTCCGGTTCGTCGACCTCGACCGCGTCGTCCTGGGTGGCGCCGTGCCGCTGGCGGAGCCGCTCGACCTGGGCGTGCCCGACGAACTGGCGTCGGCCTCGTTCACCGAGCGCCGCGAGGTCGGCGTGCTGAACGTCGGCGGGGCCGGGACGGTGACGGTGGGCGGAGAGGCGCACGCGCTGGCGCCGCTCGACGTGCTCTACGTGGGGCGGGGGGGAGGCGACCTCTCCTTCGCCAGCGACGACGCGACGGCGCCCGCCCGGTTCTACCTCGTCAGCTATCCGGCGCACGCGTCCTACCCCACGACGCTCGTCCGCCAGCCGGACGCCGAGCACGTCGCGCTGGGGACGGCGGCGCAGGCCAACGAGCGCGACCTCTACAAGTACGTCCGCCCCGGCGGCGTCGAGAGCGCGCAGCTGGTGATGGGTGTGACGGCGATCCGCGAGGGCAGCGTCTGGAACACGATGCCGGCGCACACCCACGCCCGCCGGACCGAGGTCTACCTCTACTTCGACCTGGCGGACGACGCCGTGGTGTTCCACCTGATGGGCAAGCCGACGGAGGTCCGCACCCTCGTCGTCCGTGACGGCGAGGCGATTCTCTCGCCGACCTGGTCGATCCACGCAGGCGCCGGGACCGGGCGCTACATGTTCTGCTGGGCGATGGGCGGCGAGAACCAGGACTTCGCCGACATGCAGCACGTGCCCATGTCGGACCTCCGGTAGGGCTTCCGAATTCCCTCCCCGTTTTCTTGACAGGGCCAGTCTGACCCCCTAGCTTAACCGGTAACTGAAAGCGGCAGCGGGCTCTGGCCTCGACGGCTGCGATTCGGAAGCGCTTCCCCTCCTCCATGCGACGCCTCGCCTTTCTCCTCGTCCTCGTCGCCGGCCTCGGGCTGGCGACCGTCGCCCATGCTCAGGGCACGCTGCGCGGGGTGGTTACCGACTCGCTCGATGCGAACACGCTGCCCGGTGCGAACGTCTTCCTGGAGGGGACCGCTCTCGGCGCCGCGACGGACATCGGCGGGGCGTACCGGATCGCAGGCATCCCGTCCGGCGACTACACGGTTCGCGTCTCCTACGTCGGCTACCAGACGAAGTACGTCCCGGTCACCATCGCGAGAGGGGAGACGGTCACGCTAGACGTGGCGCTCCGGTCGAGCGCGGCGCTGGGCGAGGTCGTCGTTTCGGGGCAGCTGGAGGGGCAGCGGGCGGCCATCAACCAGCAGCTTGCCTCCAATACGATCGTCAACGTAGTCTCGGAAGAGAAAATCCAGGAGTTGCCGGACGCGAACGCGGCCGAGTCGATCGGCCGACTGCCGGGCGTCTCGGTCCAGCGTTCGGGGGGCGAGGCCAGCGAGATCACGCTCCGTGGCCTGAGTGGCGCATTCACGAACGTGACCGTCGATGGCATCCAGCTCTCGCCGACCGACCCGGCGTCCCGGAGCGTCGACCTCAGTACGATCTCGCAGGGCTCGCTGGCCGGGATCGAGCTGTTCAAGGCCCTCACCCCCGACCGCGACGGCGACGCCATCGCGGGCTCGGTCAACCTCGTCACCCGGCGGGCCCCCGAGACGCGCCAGCTCCGGGTCGACGTGCTCGGCGCCTACAACGAGCTGGCCGGTGACGTCGGCCAGTACGATGCCGACTTCCGGTACGGCGAGCGGTTTTTCGGCGGCGTCCTCGGCGTCCAGCTCTCGGGTAATCTCGAGCGGCGCAACCGGAGCAACGAGCAGTACGATCCGGACTACGACTGCTCGGCGTCGGACTACACGGCCTGCCAGATCGAGGACCTCAGCCTCGACTACACCGACGAGATCCGCCAGCGCCGCGGCGGCGGCGCCATCCTCGACGTCAGTACGCCCGACGGTGGCTTCGTCAAGGCCAGCGGGCTCTACAACCAGACCTCGCGCGACTACATCACCTACTCCCGGAACTTCCCGCTCGACGGGGACCTCCTGCTCTACACGGCCCGGGACCGTGAGCAGTCGATCCGCCTGCTCACCGGCGCGCTCACCGGGGAGAACCACCTTCTGGGCTTCGACCTCGACTGGGGGGGCTCGTACTCCGGTTCGACCTCGGACTTCCCGTTCGACTACGAGATCAACTTCACCGAGCCGTCGCTGACCGAGGGCGGCACCGTGGTCTCTGGCATGCGCGGCGTGCCGGACTCGGTCAGCCGAGGCGGGGATCCGGCCGCAATCATCCCCTACGCGCTCAGCAACTTCGAGAAGACCTACTTCTACTCGGCCTTCTTCCGGGACGAGCGGAGCACCGACGACAACCTCGCGGGCTACCTCAACGTCCAGCGGAGTGTCGCCATCGGGACCGGGATCCGGGCGACGGTCCGCGCTGGCGGGAAGTACCGGAGCCGGGGCCGGAGCCGGGACCGCTCGGAGTTCCTGGCGCCCTACTACAACCAGCCCTTCCCCACCTACATCCAGCTCGCTGACGGCACCCTCGTTCCGAAGGACTTCACCGGCACCTCGTTCGAGAACCTCGCCCGGCAGACCGCCAACGGCGTCAACGGAACGGGGGTCATCCTCTCGACCAACTTCCTGGGGAACGGGGACCTCGACCGCGACCTGTTTGATCGGTTCACGCTGACCCCCGTCCTGGATCGGGACCTCCTGCGGGAATGGTATTCGCTCAACCAGAACGGCTACAGTGCGACCCGGCAGGAGCCCGAGTACGAGGAGAATCTGGAGCCGGCCGTCGACTACTACGACATCACGGAGCGGGTCTCGGCTGGCTACGTCATGAGCACGGTCGACATCGGATACCGGGTGACATTGCTCGGGGGCGTCCGCGTTGAGCGGGAGGACAACGACTACGCCAGCCGCTTTGCGCCGCGGGGCCTCAACGGCGTGCCCGTCCCGAGCGGGTCCATCCGCGACACGTCGTCGACGTACGCCCAGACGATCTGGCTGCCCAACGCGCAGGCCGTTGTTCGGCCGACCGACTTCCTGACGGTCCGGCTCGCAGCGTACCGCGCGCTCGCGCGACCCGACTTCAACAACCGGCTGGCAAACGCCGTTGCTCGAAACTCCGGGTTCTTCTTCCCCGGCAACAGCATCACGCTGGGAAACCCTAACCTCCGATCGGCAACAGCCTGGAACTACGAGGCCAACGTCTCCTTCTTCGGTCCCCGCCTCGGTCTGTTCTCGGTCTCGGCGTTCTACAAGGACATCTCTGACTACTTCCAGCAGATCAACGGGCTGAGCTACACGGGCAGCGCCATCTTCGACTCGCTCGGGATCGACTACCAGAGCCCGTTCGGGGACGCGGTCCGGTTCCAGCTGCGCGCCCCGTACAACCTGACGCAGCCCACCACGGTCTACGGCGTCGAGGTCGAGCACCAGACGAGCCTGGCGTTCCTGCCCGGCCCGCTCTCCGGCCTCGTGCTGGGCTACAACTTCTCCGTGGTCCGGTCGAACACGTTCATCCCTCGCGTCCGGGTCGAGACGGTCTACATCGAGCGGCCCCCCTTCCCGCCAGTCGCCCGGCCATCGTACGTGCCGTACGAGGAGGAGCAGAAGCTCCAGGAGCAGCCGGACTTCTTCGCCAACGTGTCGCTGGGCTACGACTTCCGCTCGTTCTCGGCGCGGGCCTCACTGTTCCACCAATCGGCCTACAACACGTCGTTTGCGGGGTCGACGGAGTTCCAGTCGGACAACCTCCGAGGCGGCTACACGCGGCTGGACCTCGCCTTCACCCAGGCCATCGGCGACCGGCTCCGGCTGCTCCTCAACCTCAACAACCTGACCCGGGTCGAGGAGCAGGCGATTCGCTACGTCCCCTACCTCGACCGGACGCTCGTCAACAGGGCCGAGACGTACGGGACGACCGTCGACCTCGGCCTTCGGCTCACGCTCTAGCTCGCCCGGCGAGCTCTCCCCGTCGGCCTCGGCGGGCTTTTTCTCTCCTCCCCTCGACCCCATGCGCTCCATGTTACGCGTCCTTCCCCTCGCAGCCGTGCTGCTGGCCGCCGGCGCTGCCACGGCCCAGGTCACCGTCCAGTCCTGCCCGCCGACGCCGGACACCTGCGTCATCACCAACGGTCAGACGATCAACCGGGTGATCAACTCGGACACGACCTCGACGGGCGCCCGCGCCAACCTGAACCGGGTGTACGAACTCGTTCGAGACGGCATCTACATCATGGACAGCGACATCCGTAACTCCGGCTATCACCTCCGGATCTACGGCCAGGCCGGCACGGGGGCTCTCCCCGAGGTCTACACGTCGCTCAACCCGACCAGCGGCGGCAACGTCGGCGACGCGTTCGGCCAGCAGGGCGACATGACCTTCCGCGACTTCGTCTTCGCGGGCGTGCTCCCGGCCTCGGCGGGCGGGGACTACTCCCAGATGTCCACCACCTTCATTCGGGTCCGAGATGCCGGTTTCGACCTCGTCATGGACGGCATAGTCGTCGTCAACCTGGAGGCCCAGATCATCCGGGCTCAGGCAGCGCTGCGCAAGCTGGAGATGACCAACAGCATGTGGATCAACTCGGGCTGGCTCGGCCAGAACGGGACCAACTTCGGCGCCGGCAAGGGGATCGACCTGCGCGACGGCTCGATCGACTCGCTCGTCTTCCGGAACAATACGTTCGTCAACTACACCGACCGCATCATCCGGCACCGGTCGAGCACCGGGCCGATCAAGGTCATGATCTTCGACCACAATACGATCCTCAACGCCGTCTCCTACCACGGGACGCTGGCGCTAGGGCAGGTGGGGGAGACGATCCGGATCACGAACAACCTGTTCGTCGACTCGTTCGCGGCCGGCGCCGACACGAGCGACGTCGTCCGCCAGTCGGAGTTCGACGAGTCCGGCGAGGTCTACGCCTCCAACGGCCAGGCCAAGATGACGTGGATCCTCTCGGAGCCGAACCAGACGACCGCCTGGGACGTCCAGAACAACTACTACGCGGTGTCGCCCTCGCTCCGGCAGTTCTACACGACGTTCGGCGACGGGATGGGCGACGACGGCAACCCGGACAACGGGACCGATGGCGACAACGACATCATCGGCGTCGGCGACCCGCTCACGGACCACATCCGGAGCCGGATCTCGAACCCGGCCGCGGCCTTCACGGAGCTGACCAGCTTCTCGATGACCAACCGTCCGGATCCGCCGGTGAACATGGTGACGTGGTACCGGACCGACACGGGCCGTACCAAGGACACGGCTGGCTTCGACGACCCGTCCCGCGACTTCAACCCGGCCACTGACGACTACGACCGTCGCGACGTCGACTACTTCACCGACACGTTCGACGCATCGTACCCGATCACGTCGCCGGCCTACACGGGAGCCTCTGGTGCCTGCCCGGCGGGCGACCTCAACTGGTTCCCGGCGCGCTACGCGACCTGCTCGCTTCTGAACGTCGCGACCGAGGGCCCGGCCGAGGGCCGCGTCTTCGAGCTGGCGAACGCGCCGAACCCGTTCGGCACCGCGACGACCCTGCAGTTCTCGCTGCCGGAGGCCGGCACCGCAACGCTCGCCGTATTTGACGCGCTGGGCCGCCGGGTGGCCACGCTCATCGACGGCCCGATGGCAGCCGGCCCACACGAGGTCCGCTGGGCCGTGGCCGACGCCGCCCCGGGCGTCTACATCGTCCGTCTGCAGGCGGGCGATCGCGTCGGAACGCACCGCGTGCTCGTCGCTCGCTAGCCTCATCGCCAGCCAAGCTGGCGCGTCCTGGGGTCCCGCTCCGCGCTGCGGGGCGGGACTCCCGTATAGAAGAGGGCCTCGCGCCCTCGCCAGTCCCCCGATTTCGATGGCTGCCGAGCCGCTTCAGCTCCACCCCGACCGCTTCTTCTCGCCGGACTCTGCCGTCCGCGACGTTGCCCGGACGCTCTACGCCAGCGTCGCCGACCTCCCGCTCGTCTGCCCGCACGGGCACGTCCCTCCGGCCCTCCTCGCCGAGGATGCCCCGTTCCCCGAGCCGACGGCGCTGCTGATCACACCGGACCACTACATCTTCCGGATGCTCTACTCGCAGGGCATCTCGATGGAGGACATGGGGATCCCGACGCGCGACGGGACGCCGGTCGAGGTCGACCCACGGGTCGTCTGGCAGCGGTTCGCCGATCACTACCCTCTCTTCCTCGGCACGCCCACGCGGGCCTGGCTGGACCAGACGTTCGCCGACGTCTTTGGCATCGACGTGAAGCTCTCGGGCGACACGGCGGCCGAGGTCTACGACGAGATCGACCGCCGCCTGAAGGAGTCCGACTTCCGACCGCGGGCGCTCTTCGACCGCTTCCGCATCGAGGTCCTCACCACGACCGACGGCGCGGCGGACTCCCTGGAGCACCACGAGACCATCCGCCGGGCCAACGCCAGCGGCGAGTGGGGCGGCCGTGTTCTGCCCTGCTTCCGTCCGGACGCCGTCTTCCGGATCGCCTCGCCCGAGTGGGCCGGCGAGCTCGACCGGCTGGTGGACGCCGCCGGCAGTGACATCGACTCGTACGGCGGCTTCGTCCGGGTGCTCGAAGAGCGGCGGGCGTTCTTCAAGTCGATGGGCGCGACCTCGACCGACCATGCGGTCGTCGAGCCGTTCACGCAGCGGCTCTCCGACGGCGACGCCGAGCGGCTGTTCGCGCGGGCGCTCGCGGGCGAGGCGACCGCTGCCGATCAGGCCGCCTTCGAGGCCCACATGCTCATGGAGATGGCGCGCATGAGCAT
>CAYPVZ010000132.1:0-7454 GCA_964414235.1 uncultured Rhodothermales bacterium
GCTTCCGGGTGTGGAACGGGACCTCCGGCGACCTCGACGGCGGCCTGATCCCGCCGTGGCAGGGGTTCTGGGCCCAGGCGATCGGGCTGGCCCCCGCCCTCGTGGCCCCGGCCGAGGCCCGCGTCGCAGGCGGTGCCTCCGGCCGGCGTGCGGGTCGCGCGGTCAACAGAGCCCTCGAACTTCGGGTGGCCGGCACGGTCGGCGGCATCGAACGCGAGGCCTCGGCCTACGTCTCGTTCGAGGACGGCGCCGCGCTCGGCGCCGACCGCGCGGACGGCCGGTCCCTCACGCCGCTCGACGAGCCGTGGCTGACGCTCGCTACGGAGGCCGAGGACGGCCAGCGGCTCAAGCTGAACGCGGTCCCGGCAGAGGCCCAGGCCCTCCACCTCCCCCTCGTCGTGGAGACCTCGGCGCCGTCCTCCACGCCGCTCGTGCTCCGCTGGCCGCGCGTCGGAGCCCCCGCCGGCCTGTCCGTCATGCTCGTCGACCGCCAGCTCGACGTCCGGGTGGACCTCTCGGAACAGTCGGAGTACGTGTTCGACGCCGCGAGCGGGCAGGACGACCGGTTCGCCCTCGTCATCGGGGCCGCGACGGCAGCCGAGGCCGACGCCCCCGCACCGTACCGGATCTCGGAGCCCGTCCCCAACCCGACCTACACCGAGGCCACGCTGGCGGTCTCCGTCGGCCGGGCGCAGCGGGTGCGGGCCGGGCTCTACGACGTGCTCGGGCGAGACCTTCGCATGCTCTACGACGGCGTGGTGGCGGCCGAGCACCCGGTCCGGCTGACCGTCGACGGGGCCGATCTGCCCCCCGGGGCCTACCTCGTCCAGATCGTCGGGGAGACGTTTTCAGCCACACGACGGCTCACGATCGCCCGGTAACTCAGGAAAGAGGCCGCAACCATGTCGACCTGCGCCTCTTGAGTACCCCGGCAGAGGGCAGGCTGGTCGCCAGCGGCGAGGCCGGCAGCGAACCGCATGTTAGACTCGATGTCATCAAAGCTCTGCGGCGCAGAGCTCATGACCTCATCCATGGTGGGCCCGGCAGGATCGCAGGATTGTCGAGCCATTGCGAGTCGGTCTAGCAACTCAGCACCCTGGGAGCGATGTGAGGCGATTTAGGTGACGCGGGGCGGTCGCGGTTGGCCGCCCGTGCCGTAGACTGTTCCACCATCGTTCCACCGCCGACCCGTGGCCGCCGCGCACGCGACCGTCAAGCTCTTCCTCCGGACCGACCGGTCCCGGGCCGACGGGACGTGCCCGGTCTACCTCCGGATCACCCAGCACCGGAAGAAGCGGTACCAGGCCACCGGCGTCGCCGTCGAGCCCAAGCACTGGAACGACCGCCGGTCGCGCGTCCGCGCCGCCCACCCCATCGCCGACGCGCTCAACGCCCGGCTCGGCGAGATTGAGGCCGACGCCAAGACGGCCGCCCTGGGCGCCACATCCGCGGACGCCGTCAAGGCCGCCGTCGAAGGCTCTACCGGGTCGATGACCTCGTTCTTCGAGGGGTTCGTCGCCGGGCTCGACGCCGACGGGAAGCTGTGGGAGCACAGGAAGTACAGCACGACACTCACTAAGCTTCGCGGCGCGCTCGGCCAGTCGCTGACGTGGGCCGAGGTCGACGTCGACGCGCTCCGCCGGTTCGAGCGGTACCTCCGCCGGGTCAAGGAGAACGGGCCGAACATGACAAGGAAGGAGCTCACCCGGCTCCGGCGCGTGTTCAAGCAGGCGATCCGGGAGGGCGTCATCGCCCCGGCCGACGACCCGTTCCTCGTCTACCAGAAGCCGAAGGCCCAGGCCGTCCACCGCCGGAAGCTCTCGCTGGAAGAGGTCGAGAAGCTCCGCGACGCCACGCTCGACGTGGCGTCTGCGACCGGGCTCGCGCGTGACGTGTTCGTCTTCGCGTTCTACTGCGGCGGCATGCGGTTCGGCGACGTCTGCACGCTCCGGGCCGACGCCGTCCGAGAGGGGCCGTCGGGACACAGGGCCGAGTACGAGATGATGAAGACGGGGACGCGCGTGGCCGTGCCGGTCCCGCCGCCGGCCCTGGCGATCGTCAAGCGCCAGCGCGACCTTGCCCCGCCCCCCCTCGCGTTCCCGCTCATCGTGCCCGCCGACCTCTCCGACCCCGTCCGGCTCCGACGCCGGGTGAACGCCAAGAATGCCCAGCTCAACGTGAGCTTGAAGCGGGCGGCGAAGGCGGCCGAGGTCGAGCCGGAGGGGCTGAGCATGCATGTAGCGAGGCACTCGTATGCTGACTTTGCGCGCCGGAAGTCGGGCGACCTCTACGCGATCTCCAAGACGCTCGGCCACAAGGATCTCGCGACGACCGAGGCCTACCTCCGGTCGTTCGACCAGGACGCCGTCGACAAGCTGGGGAACGACCTGTGGACGTCGTAGACCTTCCGCTCCAGAACAACCATGGATGAGGCGACTGAAGAGCCTCAGAAGGACCGCCCGCAGCTCGCTCCCGAGCAGGCGGCAGCCCAAGTGCTGGGTGCCCTCGACCCGTACTGGATCTACGTAGTCCCACCCACGGCGCTCACCGCTGCCACGGGGATCGACGACCCGTTCGACGCTGAGGAAGCGGTGGTCGAGGCCCACTGGGACGGAGTCGTTTCGCTGCTGGGCCAGGGTGGTGAGGGATACCGAGCCGTCGCCCGCCTCTCCGAGAGGCTGAACGACGAGGTAGAAGCAGCGGCCGCAGCCCGCGAGGCCGCGGCGGTACGATCAGCGGCCATCAGGGACGTGGCGGCGTTCCTCGAGCCGTTCAGGGCTCGGGCCCCCAACGCGACCCTCCGTGCTGACCTGGGGTGGCCCTCAGCGCGCCCCATCGGTCTGGGAGTTGAGTCGCGCGGCTATTGGGAGGCCTCCGAGGCCGACGAGAACGGCCCCGACCGCTACACGTTGGTCCTCATCCCGCCCACCCTCGACCGGGACTTCAAACTCCCAGAGGATGTCGCCACCTTCTTAGCCGACTCGACTTGGGATGAGGCGGGGCTACGGCTGAAACGGGAGCAACAGGCGGCCCGCGCCCAGTTCCACAGGACCCCTTACGACTCCTTCCTCTCATTCAGGCGGGACGTCGTCGACGCGGTCCTCCGAACGTTCGAGGTCACTGGCGCCAGCCTAGCGTTCCGGGCTTGCTTCCCCGAGGGGCGCGTCTTCCGAGAGGACGACGTCCGAATCGCCTACGTGGTCCACGAGGAGCTAGAGGCCGGGGTCTCACTCACCAGCAAGACCAAGGTTGTCCTCCATGTCCGCGACCTGCTCCGGGAACGAGGTGAAGACGTATCGGAGCGGTCGGTCAGAGACGCCCTCACTCGACTCGGCGCCTACAGAGAGACCCGACGGGACGACGAACGAGACCACAACAAAGGGGGCCAGACGAAGGCGGGTGTCCCATCGGACCTCGACCACCTGCGCTCCAGGGTAGCGGAGATCTACCGGAGAGGTGAAGGAGGAGTGAACCTCAGTGTGATGTGACAGGACTGACGGGAAGCGACAGAGTGTGACGGGGCGCCCTGTCACAGGGTGAACGAGCGGATTGCGGACCATCGCCGCCGACCGCAGCAACCGTCCGCCCGTGACCCCCGACCCGCTCTCCGATTCCCTCCGCGTGCTCGTCGCCGCGGCCGTCGCCGACGCCATCGGCCCGGCCGTCCGGCAGGCCGTCGAGGAGGCGATCCCCGAGGTCGCCCGACGCGCCGCACTCCCCCCGTACCTGACCAAGGTCGAGCTCTCCGAGCTCACGGGGTGGAGCGCGCGGAAGATCGACTACATGAGGTCGAGCCGGACGCTCCCGTACATCCGACGGGGGCGGACCGTCCTGTTCCGGACGGCGGACGTCGAGGCCCTCCTGATGGAGGGGTACGTCCCGGCGAAGGGCCGGGCGGACGGCTAGCTGCGGTCGTCTTCATCCACAACCGCCCGGACACCGGGCACGCTCATGCAAGACAACGACACCACCCGCTCCGACCGGCCCACCGCTCCCACCCGCCGTTTGACCCGCTCCGCCCAGGCCCCGCCGCGGGGTCCAGAGCCGTCGAACAGTCGGCGGAAGAAGACGCACACGTGTTCGCCCGTACCGCTCACGGCCGACGAAGCCAAGACCCTCGCGGTGTGCGAGGACGCCGTCGGTCGCTACGAGAAGGCCAGCCTCGACGCCGGCTACGCACTCCGGACAATCAAGGAGCGGGGCCTCTACCGCGCGACGCACAAGACGTTCGAGGCATACGTGAAGGGGACCTACAAGACCGTCAAGCTCCGCCGGGCGCAGCAACTCATCGCCGCCGTCGACACGGTCGACGGTATGGCGGCCGAGGGTCACGACGTCCTCCCCGAGAACGAGAGCCAGGCCCGGCACCTCGCAGGGCTCTCGTCCGATGACCGGGCGCGGGTCTGGAACGAGGCACTCCAAGACGGCGACCGCCCCTCGGGCGCGAAGGTCCTCCGCGCCGTGAGGGCCCTCCTCACCGCCCCTGAGTCCACCGACCGCTGGCCGAAGGAGGCAAGGGCGGCGCTGAAGAAGGTCGCGAAGCCGCACCGGGCCGCCGTCGTGCGCGAGGTCAACGCCTTCGGCGAGGACGTAACGGCCGCGATGGTCAAGGACGTGGCCGAGGGTCTCTCGGCAGCCCTGCTCGAAGACGGCGACGCCGGTGACCGGCTGGTCGTCGGAGAGGCGACGGAGATCGTCACGGCGCAGGAGGCCGGGGCCGACACGCCGACGGGCAACGCCGACGCCCCGATCACGGACCTCGACGTCCTCACGGACGACTCCGGCACGGAGTCCGTCACTAAACGACACTCGCTCGCCGTCGGGACCGAGGAGACCCGCCCGATCCTTGTCGCGCTCCCGGTCGGGCTCGTGCCCCGGGAGCTCGTTGAGGGCGCCCCCGCAGGCGTCAGCCAGGTCATCGCCGAGATCAAGGAGCTCGGCCGGCTCGGCGGGCCGGTCCAGGGCGAGCGCCTCATGCTCGACGAGGTCCGCGCCTTCTGCGAGGCCTACAAGATCCGTCCCACGATGCAGCGGACGACCGAGAGCGTCGACTGGGCCCGGTTCACGTCGAACATGCTCACGGGGTGCTGGCACGGGTGCCGCCACGAGTTCTGCTACGCGGCCGGGATCGCCCGCCGTCTGTTCGCCCAGGGCTTCCTGCCCACCCTCTACCCCTCCCGGCTCGCCCACCTCAAGTACACGGCCATTCCGGACACCTTAGGGCTCGGCCGCGAGGAGGCGTGGCGCGAGCGGTCAGTGTTCATGGTCTCGATGGGCGACCTGTTCGGAGGGTGGGTCCCGCCGTGGTACGTCGAGGCGGTATTGAAGGAGGTGCGGGACAACCCGCAGTGGTTCTGCTTCTTCCTCACGAAGCACCCGAAGGGGCTTGACCGCTTCACGTTCCCCCCGAACTGCGCGGTCGGGCTCACGCTGACCGGCGACGAGCCCCACGGGACTGGCGTCTACAGCGCCGAGCAGCGCGCCAAGGTCTACGCCGAGTACGCCGAGTGGCTCGGGCGCGTGAAGGGGGCTGCGTTCACGTGGCTCTCCATCGAGCCGTTCCGGGGCGACGTCGGCGACCTCTCGCCGTTCTTCGACGCCGGGGTTCAGATGGTCGCCATCGGTGGCCAGAGCGCGACGACGCTGCTCGGGCGCGACGGCCGCCTCGTCCACTCCCCGGCTCGCCAGCCCGAGCTCCAGTGGGTCGACTCGGTCCGCCGGCAGGTCCGCGAGGCCGGCGTCCTGCTCTTCGAGAAGGAGAACCTCGTCGTCCGCCCGAAGGAGATCCCGTTCCCGGTCGGCATGCCGGAGACGAGCACACGCCCCTAGACCCCAGCACCCCACCGAACTCCGCCCTCTCCAGGAGTCCCCGCTCCTGACCGGGCACCCACACGGGCCGTTCTGGCTCGCTTCACGGCGTGAGGGAGACTCGCTCCCAACGCCACAACTCAACACCAACCAAACCCCCACACCCATGATCTACGACCGCAACAAGCTCACCGACCGGATCCTCATCGAGGAGCACACCGGGCTTCCCCACACCATCTACTCCCACCTCGCGGGTTACCCCGACGAGTCGCGCTGGTACGTCTTCTCCGGCCCCGCCTACGTCGAGGACGGCGTGCTCGTGCTCGACGACGAGTCTCCGGCCTGCGGCATCCGCCGGGTCGACGAGGACGCGGAGGCCGAGGCCTTCCTCGCCGAACTCTCCGACGCGGACCCGTGGTCAGAGACGACCACCTGGCGCTGGGAGTCCGGCCGGGAGGACTAGCCAATCGTGAGCCCGGCGGCCTCCAGTGGTCGTCGGGCTCCTCATCTACTACGACACCACTCCGATGCCACACCCCCTCTACCACTACTGCCCCACCACCCACCTCCCCCGCGTCCTCGACGACGGCTTCCTCCGGCCGTCGGCCGAGGGCGCGGCGGGCTCCCGAGAGACCCCCGCGCTCTGGTTCACGTCGCAGCCCACCTACGAGCCGACCGCCATCAAGCTGTGGGAGGTGGGCGGCGTGATCCGCCAGATGACGCTCGACGAGCAGGCGCGCCGCTGCGGGCTCGCCCGGATCGTCGTGCCCCCCGACCTCGCCCCGCTGACGTGGGCGGAGTGGGCCAGGACGTCCGGCGTGCGGCCGGAAGAGGTCAAGCGGATGGCCCGGATCGCGAAGCGCCTCGGGTCGGACGTCCGCCTCTACCGGGCGACGTTCGACGCCGTGCCGGTCGACCGCTGCCTCCGCGTCGAGTCGTCGCAGGACGGTCGGACGTGGTCGCTGCTCGCCGCGCTCTCGATGGCCGCGTAGCTCACGTCGTCCGAGACGGCATTCTCGTTCCCGACGCCCCTTCCGATGAGGGGCCGGCGAGAGGGGCCAACCGCCTAGGGACCTGGAGGCCAGCCAAGAATCCGCTCTGTCGATACCTCTGGCGCGGTATTCCGTCACCCCGGTCGCCGTCCCCTCTATTCCCGTCAGCTCACTAGCCCCCACATTCCTCGCAGCCGACAGCGCCCGGCCGCACCCGTCAGCCGCCGTGCTTCACCTCGATCTCGGTGAGGACGGGAGGGCAACCGAGCCGCTCCCTCAGCGCCTGGCAACCCAGGGCGAGCCCGGCGTTCGCCCTGCTCACCCACCCGGCCGCCCTGTCCCGCTGGCGGACCCGTATGGTGAACCCGTCTGACTGCCAGAGCGCGATCTCCGCTTCCGGGTACCTCCCCGGCTTCGACTCGACGCGGTCCGCCTCCTCCAGGAACGGCGCCGCGGCCTGGAGCATGACGAAGTGCTCGGCGGCCTGGGCCTCGCAGGCGAGCGCGCTCCGTTCGGTGACCGCCCGACCGCCGAGGTCCTCCCCGAGCACGTACGCCCGACCGAACACGTCGACGACGCAGCCGTCCTCGTGGATCTGCTCCCTGCGACGGCTCCGGGCGTCCAAGAGCGCTGCGATCAGCGGGTGGTCTAGGA
>CAYPVZ010000133.1:0-7449 GCA_964414235.1 uncultured Rhodothermales bacterium
CTGCTCGCCGCCCACAGCCGCAAGGCGACGCCCGACGCCCAGGACGCGGGCGACGAGGCACTCCGGCAGGCCGTCGAGCTGGACGAGGCCTACACCGAGGCTGTGCCGGCGCTCGTCCAACTCGACCGGCTGGTGCCGTCGCTTATCGAGGACGAGGCCTTCGTGACGCGCTACCAGGAGGTGCGCCAGATCCCCGGTGACTGAGATGGCCGCCTTTGCTTTCAGGACGTCACGGTGACTGCGAACGACACCCGAGGTCGTGGCGCGGACTCCGGTCCTGGGGGAGGGATGGCCCTGGGGATGCCGTGCCTTTCCTCTCTCTCTCTGACAGTCTCGCACCCCTCTTCTCATGGCCATGCCTGCCCCCCCTCGAATCACCCCGTTGGAGACGGGACTCATCTACGATCTCTCCATCCGCCCGGAGGGCGGCCCCCCCACCCTACGTCTCACCACGACGAATCTCTGCAGCGTGGGAGCCCGGGCCCGGCTGTTCCGGCGGACCGGAGACGCGCTCGAAGCCGTGGCGCCCTCCTTCGCTTTCGTGGGAGACGACGAGCCCATCCCCCTCAACCACCCTCCGGCCGAACTGGCCGGTCTCGAGCTGCACATGCGATTTCGGGCGTGCGCCATGAGTGCCACCTTCGAAAAGAGCGACATCGCCCTCCACATCATGCAGGACAACGCGTATTGCGCGATCTCGTCGCCTGCCCGTTGGGAGCGACGCATTCCAGCGTGCAACGGTCCTGACAGGCCCGAGCAGTGGCCTGCCATCCTGATCATCAAAAACGTGGAACTGGCATGACTTCTCTCCGGCCTCTATGTGTCCTCGCGATTGCGCTCGCGCTTCCTCTTCGGGTGGAGGCGCAGACAGAAGCTGCCGGCGCGTCTCCGCTCTACGATTTCGTGCTCGACTACAGCGTCCCGACGTCGCCAGCGTTCACGATCCTCGACGTGGCCCCCTCGGCCCCGGCGACGGGGAGCGCGGCGAAGCCCATCGTCGTCAGCGTGCTCAACCAGTTCCTGACGGATGACCACCTGGAGCCCGGTCTGGCGGTCGATGTGGTGCCGTATGTCGTGCTCGGAGGCGGCGTCCAGTCGCTCGAGGCGTATCTCGAGAGCCCCCTCCTCCAGATCGCAGCCAGCACGCAGTTCTCGCTCGGGACCGTTCAGGTCGAGGAGTCGGAGTCGATCCGGCTCGCGTGGGGCCTGCGGAGCTCCCTCTACGACGCTCGCGACCTGCTTCGGAATGATCCTCTCGCGCATGAGCTTCAGAGGCGGCTCGGCGCCTGCTTGATTCCGGAGGAGGACGGGCCGATTGTAGGAGATGAGGAGGCCGAGGGCGAGGACGACACCCTGGCGTGCCGAATGGCGGCCTACGACGACATCACCGCACAAGCCCGCCGGAAGAAGGGGATCGCCGTCGCGATCGGTGCCGGGCAGGCCTTCCTGTTCCGGAGCGCGACGGTATCGTCGGACAGCGTCGAGGTGACGAGCACCCACGCGTGGGCAGCAGGCCAGTGGTACACCGGAGCGGGATTCGACGTCCTGGGGACGCTGCAAGGACGGCTCGGCGCCGACTTCAAGGACGATCTCCGAATCGGGATCGGCTTCCAGGGGGGAGCTTCTTCCGTGGAGGCGTCCGGCGAGGTCGCGTACTCGACTGCCGCCTCGCGCTTCCACTACGGGCTCGGGGCTACGCTCCCGCTCGTCGGCCAGGTGCGCGTCGCTCTCGGGATCGGGACGACGAGCGATCCCTTCGACACGGAGGCCGCCCCCAAGCTGCGGCTGACGACGCGGCTCCTCTACGGTCTGTCCGGCTCCTAGCGTCGACGGAGGGGCTGGCCGGCTGGCGACGCGCGCCGCCAGCGGCTACGCATAGTCCTCCATCGGGGGGCAGGAGCAGACCAGGTTGCGGTCGCCGAAGGCGTTATCGACGCGGGCGACCGACGGCCAGAACTTCTGCTCGCGGCTCCAGGGCGCCGGCCACGCGGCCTGCTGGCGCGTGTACGGGTGCGTCCACTCGTCGGCCGTGACCTCGGCGACGGTGTGGGGCGCCATCTTGAGCACGTTGTCGGCCGCGTCGGCCGTGCCGAGCTCGACCTCCTGGATCTCGGTGCGGATCGCGATCATGGCGTCGCAGAACCGGTCCAGCTCGGCCTTCGACTCGGACTCGGTGGGCTCGATCATGAGCGTGCCCGTCACCGGCCAGCTCATCGTCGGGGCGTGGAAGCCGTAGTCGATGAGGCGCTTGGCGATGTCCTCGGCCGAGACGCCGGCCTTCTGGAAGGGGCGCACGTCGAGGATGAACTCGTGGGCGACGTAGCCCTTCGGCCCGCGGTAGAGGACGTCGTAGTGGCCCTCCAGGCGCTTCGCCATGTAGTTGGCGTTCAGGATGGCGGTCTGGCTGGCCTTCTTGAGCCCGTCGGCGCCCATCATGGCGATGTAGGCCCACGAGATGAGCAGCACGAGCGCGCTGCCGTAGGGCGCCGCCGCGACCGGCCCGATGGCCTCGTCGCCGCCCGTAGGTACGACGGGGTGGCCGGGGAGGAACGGCGCCAGCGCCTCGGTCACGCCGATGGGGCCCATGCCGGGGCCGCCGCCGCCGTGCGGGATGGCGAACGTCTTGTGCAGGTTGAGGTGGCAGACGTCCATCCCGTAGTCGCCCGGCCGGCAGAGGCCGACCTGCGCGTTCATGTTGGCGCCGTCCATGTAGACGAGCCCGCCGTTGGCGTGGACGACGTCGGCGATCTCGCGGATCGTCCGCTCGAAGACGCCGTGCGTGCTGGGGTAGGTGATCATGAGCGCCGCCAGTCTGTCGGCGTGCTGCTCGGCCTTGGCGCGGAGGTCGTCCATGTCGACCTCGCCCGCCTCGGTGACCTTGACCGCGACCACGTCCATGCCCGCCATGACGGCGCTGGCGGGGTTGGTGCCGTGGGCGCTGGTGGGGATGAGGCAGACGGTCCGCTGGTCGTCGCCGCGCGACAGGTGGTAGGCGCGGATCGTGAGCAGGCCGGTGTACTCGCCCATGGCGCCCGAGTTGGGCTGGAGCGAGACGGCGTCGAACCCGGTGATCTCGGCCAGCCACTCTTCGAGCGTGTCGACGATCTCCTCGAAGCCCTCCGTCTGGTCGGCCGGCGCGAACGGGTGGACGCTGGCGAAGCCCGGGAACGTGATCGGCATCATCTCGGCCGTCGCGTTGAGCTTCATCGTGCACGAGCCCAGCGGGATCATGCTGTGGACGAGCGAGAGGTCCTTGTTCTCCAGCCGCTTGAGGTAGCGGAGCATCTCGTGCTCCGAGTGGTAGCGCGAGAACGTCGGGTGCGTGAGGACCTCCGACTGGCGGGCGAGCGGGCCGTCGTAGCCGGCGTCGTCGGCCTCGGGCAGGGCGGAGCCGCCGAAGGCCTCGACGAGGTCCGCGAGGTCGACGTCGGTGACGGTCTCGTCGAGCGCGACGCCGACCGTCCCGTCCTCGTAGGCGCGCAGGTTGATGCCGAACTGGTCGCGCGCGGTGCCGACCACGTCCGCCTCGGCGCCGAGGCGGACCCGGAGGGTGTCGAAGTAGGCGTCGAAGAGGACCTCGTGGCCGGCGGCCTCCAGGGCGTCCGCCAGCCGGCGCGTCTGGCCGTGGACGTAGGTCGCGATCTTCCGGAGGCCCTCGGGGCCATGCCACGTGGCGTAGAGGCCGGCGATGTTGGCGAGGAGGACCTGCGCGGTGCAGATGTTCGAGGTCGCCTTCTCGCGGCGGATGTGCTGCTCGCGTGTCTGGAGCGCCATGCGGAGCGCCGTCTCGCCGTGGCGGTCCTGGCTGACGCCGATGATGCGGCCCGGGATCTGGCGCTTGAAGGCCTCCTTCGTGGCGAAGAACGCGGCGTGCGGCCCGCCGAAGCCCATCGGCACGCCGAAGCGCTGGCTGTTGCCGACGGCCACGTCCGCGCCCCAGGCGCCGGGCGCCTCGATGAGCGTCAGCGCGAGGAGGTCGGTGGCGACGGCGAGGTAGCCGCCGGACTGGTGGACGCGCTCCGCCAGCGCGGCGTAGTCGACGATCTCGCCGTCGGTGGTCGGGTACTGGACGAGCGCGCCGATGGTGTCGTCGTCGAACGTGGCGTCTGTCACGTCGGTCACGACGACCGTGATGCCGACGGGCTCGGCCCGCATCTTGACGACCGCGATGGTCTGCGGGTGGCACCGCGCGTCGACGACGAACGTGCTGCGCTTGCCCTTCTGGGCGCCCGCGAAGAGCGTCATGGCCTCGGCCGCGGCCGTGCCCTCGTCGAGCAGCGAGGCGTTGGCGATCTCCAGGCCGGTGAGGTCGGAGACGACCGTCTGGAAGTTGAGGAGCGCTTCCAGGCGGCCCTGCGCGATCTCGGCTTGGTAGGGCGTGTACTGGGTGTACCAGCCCGGGTTTTCGAGCACGTTGCGCTGGATCACCGGCGGCGTCAGCGTGCCGGCGTAGCCCATGCCGATGTAGGACCGCGCGGCCTCGTTCGCATCGGCCAGCTCGCGGAGCTCGGCGAGCAACTCGTGCTCGGAGCGCGCGTCGGGCAGGTCGAGCGGCCGGCCGAGCTGGATGTCGTCGGGGACGGCGGCGTCGCTCAGGGCGTCGAGCGAGTCGAAGCCGAGCGCCTGCAGCATCTCGTCGCGCTCGGCATCGGAGGGGCCGAGGTGGCGGTCCGCAAAACGGTCGGGGTGGGCGGCGGTGCGCGCGAGCGTTTCCATCGAGTCCGAGGCTGGGGGACGGGCGGAAGAAACGCCAGCACGGCGGCCGGCGGTCCGCCTCACGGGGAGTTCGCCCGGCCCGCGGGTGGCGAGCGCCGGAGGCGCCCGTCAGCCCTCGGCGCTCGCGGGATGCGCGTCGCGCTGGCGGAGCGCGGCGAGGGCCTCTCGGGCTGCGGTCTGCTCGGCGGCCTTCTTGGAGCGGTCGACGCCCTCGCCCATCCGCTCGCCCGCGACGACGGCGGCGATGGTGAACTGGCGGTCGTGGCTCGGGCCCTCCTCGGCGAGCACCTCGTACCGCGGCTGGTCCAGCCCGAGCGCCTGGACGTATTCCAGGAGCCGGCTCTTGTGGTTGCTCCGGTCGGCCGCGGCCTCCTCCAGACTCACGCACCGCTCCAGCACAGCGATGACGAAGCGGCGGGCGGCGGCGAACCCGAGGTCGAGGTAGAGCGCGCCGACGACGGCCTCGAAGGCGTCGGCGAGGATGGTCTGGTTCTGGCGGCCCTCCGAGGCGTCCATGTTCTCGCTCATCAGGATGAGCGGGCCGAGCCCGATGGCGCCGGCGTACCCGGCCAGCGCCTTGCCGTTGACGAGCGTCGCCCGCGTCCGCGTGAGCAGACCCTCCGCGCGGTCGGGGAAGCGGCGGTAGAGGAGCTCGGCCACGACGGCGCCGAGGACGGCGTCGCCCAGGAACTCCAGCCGCTCGTTGGACTCGGTCCCGTCGGTCGGCAGCCCGCGGAAGAGCGAGCGGTGCCGGAAGGCGTGCTCGTAGAGGTCCAGGTCGCCGACGGGCATGCCCACGAGCGCCTCGACATCGCGCCGCGAGACGCCGCGCTCAGTGACCTCGTCGACCGGAGCCGGCGCCAGCCCGTCGGCCGGGGCCCGAAGCGACCCCAGCCACGACCGCACGAGGCGGGCGCTTCGGCGCAGGGGTCCGGAGGTCGACATAGAGGCCATGGCAGGACCGGCCAATCTCCCTATGACGGCTTGCGGAGGCAACGGCGGGGGGGGCGTTTTCACGCGCGACTGAAAAGGATGGACAAGATCGGAGTCCGAACCTAGCCGTGTCTGTCCGAACAAATCGGCGACGGCGGGTTCGTTTCCGGGCTCCGTCACGTCCGGGTGCTCCGGTTGGGAGCTAGACGCGCCGCACGTTCGTCCACACGCCCGATCCTGCTCTGGTGTGCCATGCCCACGACTGTCAATCCGGCCACTGAGGCCGACCTCGCGACCTACGACGCGCTCTCCGATGCCGCGCTCGACGACGCGCTCGACCGCGCCGCCGACGCCTTCGAGACGCACCGGACGCTCTCGTTCGCCGAGCGCGCCGCGGTCATGCGCCGGCTGGCGGACCTGCTGGAGGATCAGAAGGACGACCTCGGCCGGCTCATGACGACCGAGATGGGCAAGCCGCTGGCGCAGGCCGTCGCCGAGGCCGAGAAGTGCGCCTGGGTCTGCCGCTACTACGCCGAGCACGCCGAGGACTTCCTGGCCGACGAGGTCCGCGAGACGGAGGCGCGGAGGAGCTTCGTGGCCTACGAGCCGCTGGGGCCAGTGCTGGCCGTGATGCCGTGGAACTTCCCCTTCTGGCAGGTCTTCCGCTTCGCCGCGCCGACCGTCATGGCCGGCGGCGTCGGGCTCCTCAAGCACGCCGAGTCGGTCCTGGGCTGCGGGGAGCGGATGGCCGCGCTGTTCGCCGAGGCCGGCTTCGCCGAGGGCGTCTTCCAGCACCTCGTGATCTCGCACGACCAGGCGGCCCGGGTCATCGCCGACGACCGCGTGAAAGCCGTGACGCTGACGGGCAGCGAAGGGGCCGGGCGCAGCATCGGCAAGCTGGCGGGCGAGGCGCTCAAGCCGAGCGTGCTGGAGCTGGGCGGCACCGATGCCTTCGTCGTGCTGGCGGACGCCGACCTCGACGCGGCGGTCGAGACGGGCGTCCAGGCGCGCGTCCAGAACAACGGCCAGTCGTGCATCGCGGCCAAGCGGTTCATCCTGGAGAGGCCCATCGCGGCCGAGTACACGCGCCGCTTCGTCGAGCGGATGGAGGCGCTGACCGTCGGCGATCCGATGGGGGAGGTGGACCTGGGCCCGCTCGTGAATGCGGCGGCGCGCGAGACCATCCACGACCAGGTCGAGCGCGCGGTCGCCGACGGCGCTGAGCTCCTGACGGGTGGTGCGATCCCGGACGGAACCGGCTTCTACTACCCGCCGACGGTCCTGGGGAACGTGGCCGAGGGGACGGTGGCGTTCGACGAGGAGATCTTCGGCCCCGTCGCCTCGCTGGTCGTCGCGGAGGACGCCGACGACGCGGTCCGGCTGGCGAACGCGACGCGCTTCGGGCTCGGCGGGAGCGTGTGGACGCGCGACACCGAAACGGGCGAGCGGCTGGCGCGGGCGATCCGCTCCGGCGCGGTCTTCGTCAACGAGATGACGAAGAGCCACCCGAACCTGCCGTTCGGCGGCGTCGGCGCCTCGGGCTACGGGCGGGAGCTGGCGCGGCAGGGCATCCGCGCGTTCGTCAACGCCAAGACGATCTGGATCGACTGACGGTCGCGCGGGCGGGGCTCGCTAGCGCGCGGCCCGGGTGATGGCGCGGATCAGCGCGTCGTCGCCCATCTCGGCCCAGTCCGGCGCGAGCGCCAGCCGAACCGACTGGGCGCCGCCGCTGGGCGTCGCCACGACCGGGATCGCGTCCTGGGCGCGCTCCTCGTCGGTGCCGACGAGGGCCTGGGAGAG
>CAYPVZ010000134.1:0-7438 GCA_964414235.1 uncultured Rhodothermales bacterium
CATCGGAACCGCCTCGACACCCCCACCCCGCTTCGCGGGGAGCCCCCGCAAGGGGGCAGGAAGGCAGAGGCTCGGAGACCGGACATCGAGGCTCCGGGCCCTGATTTCGGAGCTCTGAGCTCCGATTTCGAGGCTCTGAGCCCGGATTTCGGAGCTCCGAGCTCCGATTTCGGGGCTCCGAGCTCCGATTTCGAGGCTCCGAGCTCCGATGTCGGAGTTCCAAGCTCCGATTTCGGGGCTCTGAGCTCCGATTTTGAGAGCCGGAGCCTGGATGATCGAGCCTTCAGGGCCAGAGGGCCCCCGCCCTCCCCGGTCGCGCTGGCTCCCCTCCACGACGGCGATGTCGACGCGGCGCGTGTCGCAGGCGAGATCCGGCACGGCGGGAGCGGGAGGCCGGAGGGACGGTTCGTGTCCCCTCCACGGCGCCGGGCGAACCTTCCGAGCGGGACTCCGTACTTTCAGTCCAGACTGAAAACCACGATTGCCATGGCCGGCCTCGTCGTCATCCCCGAGCCCTCCGCCGACGCCGCTCGCGTCGACACCATCGCCGACGCGCTGGCGGCCTTCGGCTTCGGCGTCCACCGCACCGGCCGCGCCGAGGCGGGCGAGCCGACCGTCTTCGTCGCGACCGGCGGGCCGCCCGAGTTCGACCTCCGCCACATCAAGGTGCTGCCGGGCGTGCGCGACGTGGCGCGCGTGACGAGCCCCTACACGTTCGCCAGCCGCGCGTGGCACCCCGAGAGCACGGCCGTCGACGTGGACGGCGTGGCGGTGGGCGGCGGCGAGCTGGTGGTGATGGCCGGGCCGTGCTCGGTCGAGGGCGAGGAGCAGATCGAGGCCAGCGCGGCCGCCGTCGCGGCGGCGGGCGCCCAGATCTTGAGGGGCGGCGCCTTCAAGCCGCGCTCCAGCCCGTACTCGTTCCAGGGCCTCGGCGAGGACGGCCTGCGCATGATGCGCGCAGCCGCCGACCGCCACGGCCTCACGGTGGTCACCGAGGTGATGTCCGAGAGCCAGGTCGACGCCGTCGGGCGCTACGCCCACGTCTTCCAGATCGGCGCGCGCAACATGCAGAACTTCCCCCTGCTCAAGGTGGTGGGGCGCGCGGGCCTGCCGGTGCTCCTCAAGCGCGGCCTGAGCGCGACCATCGAGGAGTGGCTGATGTCGGCCGAGTACGTCCTCGCCGAGGGCAACGCCGACGTCATCCTCTGCGAGCGCGGCATCCGGACGTTCGAGACGGCGACGCGCAACACGCTCGACCTCAGCGCCGTGCCCGTCGTCAAGCAGCTCAGCCACCTGCCCATGGTCGTCGACCCGAGCCACGGCGTCGGCATCCGCGACAAGGTGACGGCCATGGCGCTGGCGGCCGTCGCGGCCGGCGCCGACGGGCTGATGGTCGAGACGCACCCGAACCCGCCCGAGGCGCTCTCCGACGGCCCCCAGTCGCTGTACCTCGACGGCTTCGCCGACCTCATGGACCGCGCCCGCCGCGTGGCCGAGGCCGTCGGGCGGACGCTGCCGGCGCCGCTCGCGCTCGCGGCCTAACCCCGAGCTGTGCGGCCCCGGGGCCGTTCCTGCGGCCGGCCCTGAACCCGACCCGGGATCCTGAGCGCTCCCGGCCGTTCAAGACCCGCTGGCGGCGCACGCCGCCAGCGCGGCGGGCTGGCGGTTCTCCAATGAGGATGGTGTACGGATGGAGCGACCACCGGCCTTGCCTTTCTTCCCTCTGCTGACTCCTACCCCGAACGCTTCATGTGTGGCATCGTCGGATACATCGGCTCGCGTGAGGCGGGCGACCTGCTCGTCAAAGGCCTCCGCCGCCTCGAATACCGCGGCTACGACTCGGCCGGCGTGGCCGTCGTCAACGGCACGCTCGACGTGCGGAAAAAGGAAGGCAAGGTGGACGAGCTCGCCAAGCTCCTCGACGCCCGGCCCATCCACGGGACGGTCGGCGTCGGGCACACGCGCTGGGCCACGCACGGGCCGCCGAACGACGTCAACGCGCACCCACACACGGCCTCCGATGGCTCCTTCGCGATCATCCACAACGGGATCATCGAGAACTACGCTGCCATCAAGAAGCAGCTGCTGGACAAGGGCTACACGTTCGAGAGCGAGACCGACACCGAGGTCCTGGCCCACTTCATCGAGGAGATCCTGAAGGAGACCGGGCTGCCGTTCCCCGAGGCCATCCGCCAGGCGCTGACGCGGGTCGAGGGCGCCTATGGCATCGTGGCCATCCACCGCGACGAGCCGGACATGCTGGTCGTCGCGCGCAACGGGAGCCCGCTGCTGCTGGGCATCGGCGAGGGCGAGCACTTCGTCGGCAGCGACGCGAGCCCGTTCATCGAGTTCACCAAGAACGTCGTCTACCTCTCGGACGGCGAGATGGCGGTCGTCCGCCGCGACGGCTACGAGTGCATGCAGATCACCGGGGCGCCGGTGGCCAAGGAGGTCCACCAGCTCGAGTGGGACCTGGAGGAGATCGAGAAGGGCGGCTACGAGCACTTCATGCTCAAGGAGATCATGGAGCAGCCCGAGTCCATCGCCAACGCCATGCGCGGGCGCGTGCTGGTGGACGAGGGCCGGATCAAGCTGGGCGGCCTCGAAGAGGTGATGCCGAAGCTGGCGAAGGCCGAGCGCGTCGTGATCTGCGCCTGCGGTACGTCGTGGCACGCCGGGCTCGTGGGCGAGTACCTCATCGAGACGCTGGCGCGCGTCAACGTCGAGGTCGAGTACGCCTCCGAGTTCCGCTACCGCAACCCGGTCCTCGACCCCGAGCGCGACGTCGTGGTCGTCATCAGCCAGTCCGGCGAGACGGCGGACACGCTGGCGGCGGTCCGGCAGGCCCAGGAGGCCGGCTGCCTCGCCATCGGCCTCGTCAACGCCGTCGGCTCGACCATCGCGCGGGAGACCGACGCGGGCGTCTACCTCCACGCCGGCCCCGAGATCGGCGTGGCGTCGACGAAGGCGTTCACGGCCCAGGTGGCGGTGCTCGCCCAGATCGCGCTGCTCCTCGGCGCCGAGCGCGGCGTGCTCTCCGACGACGAGCTCCAGCGCCACGTCGCCGCGCTGGCGGCCATCCCGGACCAGGTCCGCGAGGTGCTCGGCGACGGCGAATCGGTCCGCCAGATGGCGCGCGACTTCCGCTTCGCCTCCAACTTCCTCTACCTCGGGCGCGGCGTGAACTTCCCCGTGGCCCTGGAGGGGGCCCTCAAGCTCAAGGAGATCAGCTACATCCACGCCGAGGGCTACCCGGCGGCCGAGATGAAGCACGGGCCGATCGCGCTGATCGACCCGTTCATGCCCGTCGTCTTCATCGCCACGCGCGACGCGACCTACGACAAGGTCATCTCGAACATCGAGGAGGTCGTCGCGAGGGGCGGGACCGTCATCGCGGTTACCGACGACGGCAACACCGGCCTGGCGGACCTCGCGGAGTACGTCGTGGAAGTGCCCAAGACGCTCGACGCCTTCGAGCCGCTCCTGACGGTGATTCCGCTCCAGCTGCTGAGCTACCACATCGCCGTCATGCGCGGGTGCAACGTGGACATGCCGCGCAACCTCGCCAAGAGCGTGACGGTCGAGTAGGCTCGTCGGCGCGTCCGGCTGGCGGAGACTCCCGCCAGCCGGGCATCGCCGCATGGGCGGGCGGCGAATGGCCTGTCGGAAGAGGCGTAGCTGTCCTACGCTCGGGCGTCCCGCCCTCCTCTTCTACGCCCTGCCCTCCCAGATGCGCTCCGTTCTCGCTCTCGCCGCGCTTGTGGCTCTCGCCAGCTGCGACTCCGTCGACCTCTACGACGCCGCCGTCGGCGACCTCATCGTGTCACTCGAAGGCGACGACCTCCGCATCGAGACGGAGGAGACCTACCCCTGCACCAACTACCCGCTCGTCGTCAAGGCGGAGTCGCCCGGCGATCATCTCGACGTGGAAATCGTCGGCATCGGCCAGATCGACGTGTGCCAGACGGGCGTCGCTCCGGCCGTCGCTCGGGCCATCGCTCGCGTCCCGACGCCGGACACGTCGGAGCAGGAAGCCACCCCGTCCTACGACGTGGAGATCGAGAAAGACGGCGAGACCGACCGGTACCGACTGGTGTGCGGGGTCGACGGCTGCGAGTTTGGAGCCGCCGGATCTCTCCACTTCTCCCGACTGGGGCCGCGCTAGGCGGGTTCGACGGGGCGGTACCTTGGGAGCCCTCCGCGCTCCCGCCCCGATGATCAACCCGGACGCCCTCGACACGCTCCTCGCCCGCTACCAGGAGGTGCTGGCCGAGATGTCGCAGCCCGCGACGGCCAGCGATCCGGGGCTGCTGGCCAAGCTCGGGCGCGAGATGTCGTCGCTGGAGCCCGCCGTCAAGGCGGCCCGCCAGTGGCAGGAGCTGCGCGACGAGGCTGCCGGGCTGCGCGAGATGATCGACGCGGAGGAGGGCGAGCTGGCCGAGATGGCCGAGATGGAGCTCGACGATGTCCGGGCCCGACTGGCAGAGGCCGAGCGCGTGCTCGAAGAGGAGCTCGTCCCGAAGGACCCCGAAGATGCGCGCGATGCCATCGTCGAGATCCGAGCGGGAGAAGGTGGCGACGAAGCCGCCCTGTTCGCGGGAGACCTGTTCGAGCTCTACCAGAAGTACGCCGCCCAGCACGGCTGGCGGACCGAGGTCATGGACACCTCGGAGGGCACAGCGGGCGGATTCAAGGAGATCACGTTCGCGGTGAAGGGCACCGAGGTCTTCGGCTGGATGAAGTACGAGTCGGGCGTCCACCGCGTCCAGCGCGTGCCGCAGACCGAGAGCCAGGGCCGTATCCACACGTCGGCTGCGACGGTCGCCGTGCTGCCCGAGGCCGAGGAGGTCGACGTCGAGATCCGGCCCCAGGACGTCCGCGTCGACGTCTACCGCTCATCCGGCCCCGGCGGCCAGTCGGTCAACACGACCGACTCCGCGGTCCGCCTGACGCACGAGCCGACGGGCCTCGTGGTCTCGATCCAGGACGAGAAGAGCCAGATCAAGAACAAGGAGAAGGCCTTCCGGGTGCTCCGCAGCCGGCTCTACCAGCTGGAGCTCGACCGTGTCCACAGCGCGCGCGCGGCGGCACGGAAAGAGATGGTGGGCTCCGGGGGGCGATCGGCCAAGATCCGGACCTACAACTGGCCCCAGGGCCGCGTGACGGACCACCGCCTCGAAGGCGACGACAAGAACCACGCGCTCCAGGGCGTCCTCGACGGCAGCCTCGACCCCATCGTCAAGGCCCTCCGCCTGGCCGACCGCGAGGCGCGCATGGAGGAGGCCGCCAACGGCTGAGCCGAGTCGACCCCGGCGCTGGCGGCCCTCGCCAGCACCGCAGCCGGACCGACCTAGTCGCAGCCCTTGCCCTGGAGCCAGGTCACCATCGCGTTGGCCTGAGACGTCCCGTTCGAGCCGCCTCCGCTGGTGTTGGTGAAGTCGGCGCTCTTCCAGACGCCCGCGATCTTGACGTCGGCGTGGAACTGGCTCGGCGTCAGCGCCGACGCGCTCGGGTAGTCGACATCGACGTGGTACTCCACCTTGGCCGTGCCGAGGCGGGAGCACTTGGCGAGGGCGTTCTCGATCTTGGCCCAGTTGCCCCGGTTGAAGTTGTACTGCTGCGGGACGAGGTTCGCCCGGCCGCCCCAGCCGCCGAGCTGGCTGCCGATGAGGTGGCCGCCGTCGTAGTCCGACGCCGGCGAGCCCCAGTTGCCCACGGTCGTCTGGCACGTCGTCTGGCGAGCGGCGGTCACCACGGGCCCGAGGCTCTTGAACGCCGTCGCCGGGCGCCCGCGCGAGTCGACGTAGTGGTCCTCGGCACCGCCGGCCCCGATGAGCCTGAACCACTTGGTCCGGTCGGCTGTCGGGAAGAGCTGGGGGCAGGTCGTAATGTTGCGCCGCCCGAACTCCGGCTCCGAGACGTCGCGGACCTCGAACGCCATCCCGTGACGGGCGAACGTCGCCGCCAGCTCGGCCTCGGAGGCCGTCCGGAGGAGGTCGCTCAGCCCCTCTACGCCACCAACGTCGGCGAGGAGCGCAGCGTAGGCCGAGTCGGCGACGGCCCGGACGGACTCGACGGCGGGAGCGCCGGTGTCGCAGCCGGTAAGCGCCGTGAGGCCCAGGACGAGCGCGACGGCGAGGACCGCCAGCGGGCGGCGGGGAAAAACCAGGGACATATGAACGGGGGGTGAAGGAGCCAGAGGCTACCACTCCATCCTTTCAGGGTCCACCGCCCGTCGATTAGCTCTTTATGAGCGGCCCTCGCTACGATATCGCTCCAGCGTAAAGCTCTCCCCGAGGTAGCGGCGCCGCACCTCTTCGTTCGACGCCAGCTCTTCCGCCGTGCCCTCGACGAAGATCTTGCCGTCGTAGAGGAGGTACGCGCGGTCCGTGATCGCCAGCGTCTCGTGGACGTTGTGGTCGGTGATGAGCACACCGATGCCGCGCTGGCGGAGCCGGGCGACGATGCGCATGATGTCCTCGACCGCGATCGGGTCGACGCCGGCGAACGGCTCGTCGAGCAGGAGGAATCGCGGGTCGGTGGCGAGCGCGCGCGCGATCTCGGTCCGCCGCCGCTCGCCGCCCGAGAGCACGTGGCCCTTCGAGCGCCGGACGGTCTCCAGCCCGAGTTCGTCGAGGAGCCGCTCCATGCGAGCCTCCTTCTCGTCGGCCGCCAGGTCCTGGAAGTCGAGGACAGCGCGGAGGTTGTCCTCGACCGTCATCGCGCCGAAGATGGACGCCTCCTGGGCGAGGTAGCCCAGCCCGAGGCGGGCGCGCTGGTACATCGGCGTCCGCGTGATCCGGCGCCAGTCGCCGTCGTGGCCGAGGAAGACGTCGCCCGCGTCCGGCCGGATCATGCCGACGACCATGTAGAACGTCGTCGTCTTGCCGGCCCCGTTCGGCCCGAGCAGCCCGACGCACGTCCCCTGCTCGACCGACAGCGAGACGCCGTCGACGACGGTCCGGCGGCGGTAGCGCTTGACGAGGCCCTCGGCACGGAGGACGAGGGGCGGGCCGTCCGGCGCCGGACCGACAGCGGACGCGTCGGGCTCGGGGAGTGCGGCGACGGTCATGGGGGAGGCAACTCAGAAGGCGGGTCGTCACTCTCGCCCGGTGCCGGCGGTTCCGGCGAATCGGCCGCGTCCGGGCGCGCGGGGGTCGCCAGCGGCGCGAGGAGGGCGTCGAGCGTCGGACCGTAGCGCTCCAGCCAGCCGAGCTCCCAGCCGGTGCCGAGGAGCGCCGCCCGCGTCGGCGCGCCGGCAACCTCGTAGGCGAAGCCTGGCAGACGCGTGTCCGGGACGTCCGCCGGGCCGTAGGCCGTCCCGGCGAGACCGATGTAGCCGGCGATCTTGCGCAGCTCGCCATCGAGGAACCCGAACGCGTTGCTGTCGGCGGAGACCTCGTCGGCCCCGCCGAGGAGGCCGTCGGCGGTGGCGCGG
>CAYPVZ010000135.1:0-7428 GCA_964414235.1 uncultured Rhodothermales bacterium
CGTCTCGGGCCCCGCCTCGCCGCCGCCGCCCGTCACGTGGACTTGCGCGTCGACCAGCCCGGGGATCAGCCGGCGCCCGTCGAGATCGACGACCTCGACCGGGACGCCTGCGATCTCGGGTCGCGCCTCGGTGATGGCGACGACGCGTTCGCCGGCCACGAGGACGTGCCGCCGCCCGAGCGGGGCGGGGGCGTAGACGTCGGCGTCGAGGAGGAGCGTGAGCCGGGGGGACGGCGTGGCGGGCACGGGTCGCGGGGAAGCCCGGAAGCTACCCCGGCCCGGGAGGCGCCGGCCGGAAGTCCGGATGGAGCATGCGGCGTGGTCCGAACGGATCAGTCGCCGCTCGCGCCGCTGGCGGACGTTGGGTCCGCTCGTCCGCCCCCGCTCATGCGCCCGCTTCTGCTCGCCCTCGTCCTCACCGCTGCCGTCCGCGCCCAGCCCGTCGCGACGGCGGCGCCCCGAGCCGTCCAACGGGCGATCTCGCTCGACGGGGCGGATCCGTCGCCCGCGTATCCGGTCGCCGTCGGGTCGTCGCTCGCGATCTCGGGGGCGACGGTCGGGGCCGGCGGCGGCGCGGTGGTCGTGTTCGTCGTGGCCTACGTCCTGTCGGACTGCAGCCCGTTCGGGTGCGGCGAGACCTTCCCGGACATCGCGCTTCCGACGGCCATCGCATTCACCGCCGGCGGCATTCTTGGGAGCACCGTCATCGTCCGGCTGGCGTCCGACGCGCCGACGGTGCGGTGGCCGTGGCTCTTGCCCGATCTGGGGCTCGAGCTCGGAGCGTGGCGGAAGGCGCTGGCCGGGGCCGTCGTCGGGTCGATCCCTGGCCTCCTGGTCGCGACCGGTCTGCAGGACGCCGGGCCGGGCTGGTGGTTCGCCGTCCCCGTCGCGCAGGGGCTCGGCGCCGGCATCGCGCTCGCCCTCTAGCCGGCCGCCTCGCGGACGAGGTCGAGCACGGCGTCGCGCTGCGCCAGCGTGAGGAGGATGGCGAGGTCGTCGGCCTCGGCCCAGTCGAGCGCGAAGCGCGCGCCGTCGGTCGGCGCCGCCAGCCGGACGATCCGGCCCTCGTCGACGCCGCGCTGGCGGAGGAGGTCGGCGAGGAGCTGCGGCACCTCGCCCTCGCCGCGCCCCCGGAGGTAGCCGGGAATGTCGACGAGCACGTAGCGGTCGGCGTCGAAGCCGGCGAGGACGTCGGTCATGGCGGCGAGGTCGGCGTCGGAGCGGTCGCCGGCCGAGCCGGTCATGACGAGGCGGCGGCGGGAGGGCCAGTGGGCCGCGAGCTCGGCGAGGGCGCGGAGGCCGTGCGCGTTGTGGGCGTAATCCACGACGACCGTCGCGCCGCGCACGTCGAAGCGGTTGGCGCGGCCCGGGTTGTCGACGGGGTCGGAGCGGAAGGCGCGGAGGCCGGCGTCGATCGCCGCGTCGTCCAGCCCGAGCGCGGCCGCCAGCGCGGCGGCCGTGAGCGCGTTGCGGACGACGTGCCGCGCCGCGCCGCCCAGCGCCGCCGGGATCTGGTCGACCGCGCAGACCGGCCGCCAGCCGTTGTCCTCCAGGCAGATCTGCCCGTCGCGGACCGTCGCGGCGAGGCCGTCGCGGGCGTCCGGGTCGAGCGCCGTCCAGGCGATTCGGACGCCCCGCGATTCCAGCGCCGGGCGCTGGCGGTCGACGGCGGCGGCGGCGTCCGGCTCGTCGGCTGCGGCCACGAGCACGCCACCCGCGCCGAGTGCCTTCGCCACGACCAGCTTGGCCTCGGCGAGGTCCGGGACCGTCTCGACGCCGTAGTCGCCGAGGTGGTCGGCCGCGACGTTGGTGAGCGCGGCGGCCGTCACGAGGGGGACCGGCACGCCGCGCCGGAGGAGCCCGCCGCGCGCCGTCTCCAGGACGGCCAGCGTGACGCGCTCGTCTCGCATCACGGCGCGCGCGCCCAGCGGCCCCGAGAAGTCCCCGCGCTCCACGACCTCGCCGCCCACGGTGACCGCGTCGGTCGTCGAGAAGCCGACCGTGTGGCCGGCGGCCCGTGCCATCCCCGCCAGCATCCGCACCGTCGTCGACTTGCCGTTCGTCCCCGTGACGAGGGCCGTCGGGATGGCACCGACGGCGTCCCAGTCGAACGCCTCGGGATCCGGCAACGCGTCGGGCGCGAATGTTTGCCCGCGCGCGCCGAGGCCGACGGTGACGGCGTCGTCGTCCCAGACGAGCGGGACGCCCCGGGCCTCGGCCGCGCCGAGGAGCGCCGCCAGCGGCGGATCGGCCTCGCGCGCGGACGCCTCACGGAGTCGGGCGATCTCGGCGTCGAGGTCCGGCGCATCGCCGCCGTCCAGGTCGACGCGGGCGAGGCGCCAGGCGGCCTCGTTCACCTCGGTCGCCGTGTACAGCCGGTCGACGGGCGCGCCGAGTGCGAGCGAGAGGCCGCGAGGGAACGGGCGCACCACGAGGGCCACGTCGGTCCAGCCGAGGGCGTCGCAGAGGCGGCGGGCGTGGCGGCGCCAGGCGTCGGCGGCCTCGTCCCGCTGGCGGTCCGGGACGAGCACGTCCAGCGCGGCGCCGGGGCCATCGAGGAGACGGCCCGCGCCCGTCTGGCGGCGGCTGTCGAGCGGATCGGAGAGCATGAGCGCGAGGAGGCGTGGGAGGTCGGAGCCGCTCGCAAGATCCGCGCAGGCTCGCCTCGCCGCTACGTGCACCGCCGCGAGCGGGTCCCGTCCCACTCGCGAGCGTATCGTAGGGCTTCGCCCGAGAGGCGCCCTTTCCCTGATGCCGACCGAGATCGGCGCCCAGACGACCCCGCGACGTTTCATGACCCTGGCTGACCTTACGCACGCGCACCATCCGACGAGCGGGGGCATCCGGACCTACATCCGGGCCAAGCGGGACTTCCTCCTCGACCACACCGACCACCGGCATCTCCTCGTCGCACCGGGGCCCGAGGATTCGTGCGAGACGGGCGACCGGTGGGAAATCCGGCGGATCAAAGGGCCGACGATTCCCGGCGCCGCGCCCTACCGCTTCTTCGCCTCGTCGGCCCGGCCCGCCGACGCGCTCCTCGCTGGCGGGGCCGATGCGGTCGAGCTCGGCACGTACTACATGCCGGCCGAGCACCAGGCCACGTTCCGAGCCCGCAAGGCGGCGAATCGGCAGGGGCGGGCCCTCGTCGTCTCGGCCCACATCCACACCGACTTCCCGCGCTCCTACGCCGAGGCGTACTCCTCAAAGGTCCTGGGCAGCTGGCTGGGGACACGCGTCGGCGACCTCGCGGAACGCTACGCCCGCCGCGCCCTCAACCGGTGCGACTTCGTCATCGTGCTCTCGGACCAGTTCCACGACCAGATGCGTGAGATGGGCGTCGAGCGCATCGTGCGCGCCTCCCAGGGCGTCGACCTCGACCGGTTCGGGCCGCACCGGGCGGACGCCTCGCTCCGTGAGTCGTTCGGCGTCCCGCCCGACGGCATGCTCCTGCTCTACTCGGGCCGGTTCGACTCGGAGAAGCACGTAGACACGCTGGTCGCGGCGTTCGACCGGTTGCCTGCCGAGCCGGCCCCCACGCTCGTGATGATGGGGGAGGGGCCAAAGCGGCCGGAGTTGGAGGCGGCGGCGGCCGAGCGCCCAGGCCTCCACGTGCTCCCGTACCAGTCCGATCCCGCCCGCGTGGCTGCGCTCTACGCGACGGCCGATGTGTACGTGACGGCCGGGCCGCACGAGGTCTACGCGTTCTCGGTGGTCGAGGCCCAGGCCTCGGGGACGGCAGTTGTGGGCGTCCGTGCGGGCGGGCTCGTGAGCCGCGTCCCGGAGGGGCTCGGGTACCTCGTCGAGGTGGACGACGCCGACGCCTTCGCGTCTCGCATCGGCGACGCTTTCGCCGCGCGCGAGGCGATGGGCGCCGCGTCGCGCGCTCATGCCGAAGCCCAGTACTCGTGGGCCGCGACCTTTCGCCCCATCCTGGAGGCGACGGAGGCCGCCCGGGATCGCCAGCTGGCGGCGCTCCGGCGGTGAGCGCCGACGCTGTCAGAGATCGGCGCGGACCGTCCCGGCGGTCCCGAGCCGCGCGCCGATCCGGAGGAGGCCGTGGACCGCGGGGCTGGTGCCCGCGTCGGTGCCGTCGGACAGGTTGACGCCGATGTCGCCGACGGCCCACCACCAGGGCGTGGGCTGGAAGCGGGCGCCGAAGCCGAGGCGGAGCGTCCGCGTCACGTCGCCAGTCAGGATTGTCCTCGTCTCGTCGTTGGACGGGTACGGGTTCTCGATGGCGCCCTCGCCCTGCCACAGGGCCTGGGCTCGCGGCGCCAGCGTGAGGCCGGGGGCCGCGAACCACTCGGCGCCGAGCGAGAGGTGGACGTAGTCGGTGAACTCGGGCCCGATCCCGCGGAGCGCGAAGACGTAGTCGCCCTCCGGCTGGGGCGAGTTGTAGGCACGGGCTGTGACGGCGGTCAGCGCCAGCTCGGCGTCGAAGCGGGGGAGCAGGTCGGCGCGGGTGAGCGTGCCCGTCAGTGCCGCCGAGAGCGGCTCGGTAGAGGAGACCGGGTCGGCGTCGTCGATGAAGAGCTCGCCGGCGAGCGTCCAGCTGCGCCACCACCCCCAGAGCATCCCGCCGAGGGCGCCGTTGTTCTCGACGTTCTTCGGCGTGTTGTCCACCAGGAAGGCGAAGGCGGCGGTCGGGACGACGTAGGCCAGCGACGGGTCGGCGTTGGCGCCGGAGTAGATCGCGCTCTCGACGACCGTGAGCGCGACGTTCTGCGACGGCCGCCAGTCGAAGCGGTGGGCGGCGTAGAAGCGGTCAATGCGGGGTTCGTCGCTGGGCCGGTCGCCGGGCCGCTGGCCGATCTGGTCGGTGAAGGTGCCGTCCGGGAGGGCCGAGTCGAGCTCGCCGAGCACGCTTCGGACCGCGAGGCGGGCGCCGCCGAGGCGGAGGTGGAGCGCGTCGAACGGATGCGCGTTGTCGCTGAGGAAAAGGGCGTCGCGGCCGGCCCGCCCCCACTGCGTCGCGATGCGACCGACGGCCACGTCGGCCCACCGGGTGCGGACGGCGAGGTAGCCCTCCTCGTTGCGGAGCATGGCCCGGTTCATCACGTCGTACCCGTCGGGGTCGTCGTTGGCGTAGACGCTGTGGCGGAGGCCGAGCTGCGCTACGAGCGAGCCGGTACCGATCGTGACGCGGGAGTCGGCCTCGGGAAAGAGCGCGCCGTTGCCGATCCGGAGTGAGACCGGTGCGCCGCTGGGCCGGAGCGGGTCGAGCCGGGCCGAGGTGCTGGCGACGATCCCGCCGTGGAGGTCGGCGCGAATCGCCAGCTCGCCGGCACCGGGCCGAGCCACGCCCGTCCGCCGCCGCAGAAGGTCCACCCACTCCGCTTCGGCGGGCCCCAGGAGGCCCTCGTCGACTCTGCCCAGGGCCGCGTCGAGCGCGCCTTCCGTGTACGGCAGCGCCGTGGGGTGGAGGTCGAGCAGGAGCCCGCGCCGCTGGAGCCGCTCGATGAAGACGTAGGCGGGGTCGTCCAGAGGGACGGTGCGGGCCGGCTGGGCCGAGGAGGCCGCGGCGAGGCTGGACGCCAGCAGGGCGAGCGCGAGGACGCGGAGGAGCACGGGCGAGGGGGCGGGGGGCGCACGAAGGTAGGCCCGGCCTCCGGGCTACTCCGGTTCCAGGCGAGCGGCGGCGTCCCGCAACCGCGCCTCGTCGAGCGGTGACTGGCGGCCCTCCCAGAGCGCGGCGCCGTCCGGGCGGTCGCGGCGGTCGCAGTAGACCTCGACGCGCGTGCCCTCGGGATCCTCGAAGTAGCACTGCCACGCGATCCGGGCGTCCTGGAGATCCGTCGCGACGCCCCTTGCGCGGAGCCGCTGCACGACCGCCCACAGCTCCGCCTCGTCGTCGACCTCCCACGCGAGGTGGTCGAAGCGGCCGGTCGGGCCCGGTGGCGCTCCCTTCCTGGCGCAGCGGAGGACGAGCCGGTGGTGCATCCCGTCGGGAGCGCCCGGAACGGGCGGGCCGTCCGTCAGGAAAACGTAGTCGCTCGTGTCGTCGGACGCCCGCTCGCGGACGGCGAGGCCGAGCGCCTCGGTGTAGAACGCCGACTGGCGGTCCAGGTCGGCGACGTCGAGGCGGAGGTGGCCGAGGCGGGCGGGCATCGTCGAGGGGGGGAGCACCCGCCTTCGACCCGGACCGGCCGCCGGAAGGTCCTAGACGGCCAGCAGGAAGGCGGCGGCGAGCGGCGCCAGCGCGGCCAAGATGGCGAGCACCAGGAACCCGACCTGCGGCCACGCCACGCTCCGCAGCTGCGGGCCGGCGGGGACGATCTCGTACGGGGCTTCAGTAGCAGGGGGCATGAGCGCGAAGATGAGGTGCTCGACGGACGGGGTGTGTGACGTCCGAGTTACCTCCGTATCGCCGGTTCACAAACCCTTCTGAACCGGCTCCATGGAGTCTTGTCCACCCCTCCGCCGCGGGTTCGCGGACCGGAGTAACCGAGGCCCGGCAAGCTCCTAGGCAGGGTCGTCCTCGGGCCGCTCCCCATCGGCCGGCTCCGTCTGCGCCACGTCCTCGCGGACCGACGTGAGCAGTGCCTCGGCGGCGTCGTCGGCCGTCTCGGCCGCCAGCAGCGCCTCCACCGTCGCCTCGGTGCGGATGAGCTGGGCCGTTACGGCGAGCTGGCGGAGGTAGGCGTCGGGCGCCATCGACGTCGGCGCGAGGAGCGCCAGCAGCACGCGCGCGGGCTCGCCCGTGTGCGGGATCCGCGCGCCCTGGGGGCACACGCCGAGGTAGACCTGCGGTGCCTTGATCTCGTCCACGTGCGCGTGGTAGAACACGACGCCGGGCATGATCTCCGGCGCGTCGTCGGGGTTGCCGTCGGTGAGGCGGGCGGCGAGGACGGCAGCCTGGCGCGGGTCCGTGGGGAAGCCCCCCTCCAGCATCCGCCGCAGCAGCGGGAGCGGGCCGTCCGGCGCCAGGTCGAGCGCCACGTGCTCCGGCGGGATGGCGATGTCCGCGCCCTCGCCCCCCACCGCCTCGGCCATCATTGGCACGACCTCGGCCTCGGAGAGCGTGACCGTGAGCAGGTCGTGCTGCGGGAAGCGCCGGGCGAGCACGCGCGGCAGTCGCTGCAGCGCCGGCCGCCACGCGACCGCCCCGCGCCGCACCCCGACCAGCACGAGCACGTCGCCGTCGCCCACGACGTCGTCGAGCGCCTTCGTCGACTCGCTCCACGACGCGACCGGCTGCACCTCGACGGGCGCCTCCGGCCGCGCCGCCGTCAGCCGGGCCTCTACCTCGGGCGCCTCGGCGTCCGTCGCCAGCGCGCGGATGCGGAGCCCCTTCTGCGACGCCATCACCTTCAGCGACCGCACGGCGCGCGCGAAGCCGACCTCGCGGTACACCTGCGGCGGCACGAGCACCACGAGCCGCGTCGCCGCCGCCAGCGGCGCCACGAGCCGCGCCACCACCACCAT
>CAYPVZ010000136.1:0-7401 GCA_964414235.1 uncultured Rhodothermales bacterium
CTCGGTCATTGCCGAGCGGCCGCGGCGCGCGTCCGAGGTGGCCGAACAGCTCGGGCTGACGAGCAGGGTCGAGCTCGCCATCGACGTACTCGTTGAGGAGAACCTCGGCGTCCTCGTCGGCGCAGGCGGAAAGAAGGAAGGTCATGTCAGCGGGCGGGGGCGGCCGGGGCCGCGACCGATGGCCCCGGCGCTTCGTCGGGGTGGAGCCACGGGCGGAGGATCTCGCCGATCCGCCGCCGGGCCTTGAAGAGGCGGCTCTTTACGGACGAGACGGTGGTCTTGGTTACGGCCGCGATCTCGTCGTAGCTCAGGTTCTGGTACTCCCGCAGCACGACCACCTCACGGTACGACGGAGAGAGGTCGGCGAGAGCGCGGCTCACCAACTCGGCCTGTTCGCTCTTGAGCAGGTGTGTGAACGGCGTTCCTGCCCGCCCGACCGGCTCCGGTGCCTCTGGCGCGAACGGGACCTCCCGGCCCCTCTTGCGGAGCGCATTGAGACACTGGTTGCGGGCGATCGTGAAGAGCCACGCCTTGAACGAGGTCGAGTTCAGAAGCCGATCCCGGTGCTCGTAGGCCCGCGCGAACGTTTCCTGGAGGAGATCCTCAGCCGCGGCCCGGTCGAGCAGCATCTTGGCGCAGTAGGCGTAGACGGCGCCCTTGTAGCGGTCGTACAGCGTGACGAAGGCGAACTCGTCGCCCTGGCGGAACGCGTCGATGAGGGCAGGGTCGTCGGGCGGCATGGGGCGACGGCGGGGGCTCTATAGGTACCAAGACACGGGTCGGGTCGGATCGTTGCTCGCCGGGCGCCTTTTTCTCGGAGCGTCCTGAAGGCGGCGCGCCGAGGTGCTTTGGACAGAATGGATAGAGGGCACACAATCCACGGAATCCTGTGCCGTCTATCCACTCGCCCGACCGCCACCCACCGCCGGTCCATTCCCGCCAGCCGGGCATTTCGCCCACGCTTGGCGGGCTCGCCGGCCGGACCCGGTTAGCTTCGCGCGGCGCCGACGTCGGGCGCTGAACCGATTTCGCTCTCTTCCGCATCGCCCCCGAGTCGCGACACATGCCCCGCCTCGCACTTCCAACCCTCGCCCTCGCCGCACTGGCGGCCCTCGCCGGCTGCGGCGGCTCCCGGCCCGCCGTGCCCGCCCTGGGCCCCGACGGCACGCCCGTAGTCGCCTCCTGGACGGCCGACACGCTGACGCTCGCCGAGTTCGACCAGGCCTTTTCCGCCGCCGAAGGCGCCCTCGTCGACTCGACGCAGACGCCGCTCGAACGACGGATCGACTTCCTGGAACGCTACGTCGACTTCCGGCTCAAGGTGCTCGCCGCCCGCCAGGCCGGCTACGCCGACGACTCGTCCTACGTCGCCGAGGTCGCCTCCTACCGCGACCAGCTCGCCGGACCCTACTTCATGGACCGCCAGGTGCTCGACGAGATCGTCCGCGACCTCTATGAGAAGCAGGCCGAGGAGGTCGACGTCTCGCACATCCTGTTCCTGCTCAGCCCGGCCGAGCGCGACACGGCCGCCGTCTATGCTCGCGCGACGGCACTCAAGGACTCCATCGACGCCGGACTTCTCTCGTTCGAGGACGCCGCGACGCGGTACTCCGAGGATCCCTCGGCCGCCCAGAACCAGGGCCACCTCGGCTATCTGACCGGCGGGCGCACCATCCTCCCCTTCGAGGACGCCGCCTACGACACGCCCGTCGGCACCGTCGGCGGGCCGGTGCGGACCCAGTTCGGCGTGCACCTTCTGCAGGTCCATGACCGTCGCGTGGCCCGGCCGCAGATCGGCGCTCGCCACATCCTCATCCGCACCACGGACTCGGTCTCGCCGGACTCGGCGCGGGCCGTCATCGAGAGCCTGCGCCAGCGCGTCCTCGCGGGCGAGGACTTCGCCGAGCTGGCGCGCGAGTACTCCGAGGACACCGGCTCGGGCGCCAACGGCGGCGACCTCGGCGAGTTCGGCCGCGGCCAGATGGTGGCACCGTTCGAGGAGGCCGCCTTCGCCCTGCAGAACGTCGGCGATCTCTCGGAGCCAGTCGAGAGCCGGTTCGGCGTCCACCTCATCCAGCTCACGAGCGTACCCGAGCGCCCGACGTACGACGAGGCGGCGCCCAACCTCCGCCAGTTGGCGAACCGCCTGCCCCGGACGGCCATCCGCCGCCAGGCCATCGGCCGCGAGTACTTCGACGAGGCGGGCGGGACGTACGACGACGCACTCGTCCGTGAGGCGGTGCTCCAGTACGGCGAAGCCGCCGCCCGCGACAGCGTCCTTGCGAACGGCTTCGGCGCCTACGACGGCCGGACGTTCGCCACCGTCGGCGACTCGACGTACACGCTCGACCAGCTCCTCCCGCAGTTCCGCCGGACCCGGTTCGGGCCGCACCCGGCCGGCCAGATGATCGAGGAGGCCCGCGCGTTCGTCGACGAGCAGGCCGTCGAGATGGCGCTGGCGCAGCTGGAGGACCGCGACCCCGAGTTCGGCCGCGTCTTCCGCAGCTATGCCGACGGCGTGCTCCTCTTCCGGATCGCCGAGGACAGCGTCTGGACGCCGGCCCGCGAGGATTCCGTCGGGCTCCGCCGCTACTTCGACGCCCGGCCCGGCGAGTTCCGCTGGCCCACGCGCCGCCGCGTCCTCGCCTTCCGCGCCGCCTCGGACTCGCTGCTCCGCGCCGTCGCCACCGACCTCGACGCAGGCACGGCTCCGCAGGCCGCCCTCGATGGGCGCGACGGCCTCCGCCTCGACACGCTCTACGTCGCCGACTCGACGCAGACGGAGCTCGACCGGGTACTCGGCCTGGAGCCGGGCCAGCGGACCGAGGTGGTCCTCGAACGGGGCCGCCGCGCGCTCTACGTGCTCGATGGCATCGAGCCCCCGCGTGACAAGACGTTCGGTGAGGCACGCGCCGAGCTCATCACAGGCTACCAGGAGGAGATTGAGCAGGCCTGGGAAAATCGCCTCCGCGCGCGCTACGACGCCAAGACCTACCCCGAGCGGGTCACGGCCACGTCGTCAGTAGCGCCGCCCGAGCCGACCGGACCGACGACGGTCGTGGGCGACGCGCGGCAATAATCCGGCGCGGCGCGCGTGACTCGGCCCTGATGACGGCCCGCTCTCTCCTGCTCGCCGCGCTGGCGGTCCTTGCCGCCAGCGGCTGCCGCCGCCCCGCGCCCGATGCGCCTGGCGGCGGCGGCGTCGTCGCTCGCGTCGGCGACGCGCGGCTGACGGCGGGCGACCTCGCGGACGCGCTCGGCGAGGCGCCGGCCGGGCTGGACAGCGCCGCGGCCCGCCAGCACGTCGTCGAGCAGTGGGTGCAGCGCGAGCTCCTCGTGCAGGAGGCGCGGGCGCAGGGGCTGGACGAGGACCCGCGCGTTCAGCGCCTTCTCGCCGAGAACGAGCGGGCTACGCTGGAGGCCGCCGCCCTCGACGCCTACTTCGCCCAGACCCCGGCCGAGCCGTCCGACGAAGACCTCCAGGCCTACTACGGCGCCCACCGCGAGACGCTCGCCCTGCGCGAGCCCTACGTCCGCCTCCGCCACCTCCGCGTGGCCGACCGCCAGCGGGCCGTGGAGGCGCAGGCCTCGCTGCGGCGCGTGGTTGCCTCGCCCTATCCCGACTCTCTGTTCGCCCTCGTCGCCCGCGAGTATGCCGACGACCCCGAGGGCGCGGTCGCCTTCGCCTCCGAGTACGTCTCCGAGAGCCGCGTCCGCGGGCTCGATGACGTCCTCGGCGAGCAGCTGGCGGCGCTGCCGGCCGGCGCCCAGGTCGCCGTGGTCCCGGTCGGGCGCGTCTTTCACGTAGTCCAGGTCGTCGACCGCGTACCGGCGGGCACGGTGCCGCCGTTCCGCCTCGTGCGCGACGAGCTGGCCGAGCGGCTGGCCGTCCAGCGCCGTCGCGAGGCCGAGGCCCGGCTTCTCCAACAGCTCCGCACGGAGGCGCAGGCCCGAGGTCGCCTCGACCTGCCGAGCGACGCCTGACCCCGACTCGCCCCGATCTTCCGACTCCGACTCCGTTTTATGCGCCCGACTGCCCTCGCCTTCCTCCTCGCGCTCACTGCCAGCGCCGCGCTCGCCCAGCCTGTGCCCCCTGGCACCCGGCTCGACGGCGTCGCCGCCGTCGTCGGCGAGCAAGTTGTTCTCTACTCTGAGGTCGAGGCGCTCGTCCAGCAGACGGCCCAGGGCCGCCAGGCTCCGCCCGAGCTCTGGAGCCGGGCGCTGGACCGCCTCGTCGACCAGCGCATCGTGATCGACCGTGCCCGGCGCGACACGACGCTCAACGTGACCGAGGACATGATCGCTCAGCAGATCGACCGCGAGGTCGCCGGGCTGGCGTCTCAGGTCGGCGGCGAGGAGGCGCTGGTCCAGGTCTACGGCCGGAGCATCGACGAGATCAAGGCGCTCTTCCGCGAAGACGTGCGCGACCAGATCCTGCTCCAGATGTACCAGAGCCGGCGCCTGCGCGACGTGACGATCACGCCGGGCGAGGTTCGATCCTGGTTCGACCTGATCCCGGCCGACCAGCGCCCGCTCGTGCCCGAGCTCGTCCGCGTGGCCCACGTCGTCCGCATCCCCGAGGCCGATGAGGCCGGACGCGCCGCCGTCCGCGACTTCGCCGGGGCCCTCCGCGATTCGATCCTGGCCGGCCAGGCGACGCTGGAGGAGCTGGCCGACCGCTACTCTGACGACCCCGGCAACACAAACCGTGACGGCTCCAAGAACGGCGGCCTCTATACGACGCTCCGCCTGAGCGACCTCGAATCCCGCTTCCGCGCCGCCGCCGCCGCCGCCGAGATCGGCGCCATCTCGCCCGTCTTCGAGACTCCGTTCGGCTACCACGTCCTCCGCGTCAACGAGCGCGAGGGCGAGCGGATCTCGTTCAACCACATCCTGCTGACGGTCGAGTCCGGCGAGGCCGAGACGGAAGCCGCCCGCCAGAATCTGGAAGTCCTCCGTGACTCGATCCTGCTGGGTCGTCCGTTCGAGGCCGTCGCGCGCGAGCACTCGCAGGACCCGTACAGCGCCCAGCGCGGCGGCTTCGTGGCCGACCCGCAGTCGCGCCAACGCGACCTCAACATCGAGGGCCTCGGGCCGCTCTGGCGGGCCACGCTCGACACGCTCGACATCGGCGAGATCAGCCACGCCGGCGAGGTCCAGCTCCTCGACGGCACCCCGGCCGTCCACATCGTCCTGCTCCAGAAGCGGACGCACAGCCACACGCTCTCCATCGAGGACGATTACGCGCTGCTGAGCCAGTACGCGCTCCAGGAGAAGCAGAACCGCGTGCTCCAGGAGTGGGTCTCCGACCTGCGCCGCGACGTCTACGTCGACATCAAGGCCGACGAGTACCAGCCCCCGGCCGGGGGCTGACCGCCGGCTCCCCGTCCCCCCGCCCGTCGCATGCCCATCGACCCGAAGGACCCCGCCGCCGTCGCCGCGCTGGCGGACGCCTACCGCCAGCTCCGCGCCGAGGTCGGGCGCGCCGTCGTCGGGCAGGAGGCGGCCATCGAGGGGCTCGCCGTCGCGCTGCTGGCGCGCGGGCACGCGCTGCTGGTCGGCGTCCCGGGCCTCGCCAAGACGCTCCTCATCCGGACGCTCGCGGACGCGCTCGACCTCTCGTTCCGGCGCATCCAGTTCACGCCGGACCTGATGCCGGGCGACATCACGGGATCAGAGATCGTCGAGGAGGACCCGGCCACGGGGCACCGCGTCTTCCGCTTCGTCAAGGGCCCCGTCTTCGCCCACGTCATCCTGGCCGACGAGATCAACCGGACGCCGCCGAAGACGCAGGCGGCGCTGCTGGAGGCGATGCAGGAGGGCCACGTCACGGCCGCCGGCCAGACGTTCGACCTGCCCAAGCCGTTCTTCGTCCTCGCCACCCAGAACCCGATCGAGCAGGAGGGCACGTACCCGCTTCCCGAGGCGCAGCTCGACCGGTTCATGCTCAACCTCTGGCTGGACTACCCGCCGTTCGAGGACGAGGTCTCCATCGTCAAGAGCACGACGGGCGGTGCCATTCCGGAGATCCGCCCGGTGATCTCGGCCGAGGACCTCGGCGCGTTCCAGGCGCTCGTCCGCAACGCGCCCGTCGCCGACCACGTCGTCGAGCACGCCGTCCGGCTGGCGGCGCGGACGCGGCCGGGCCGCGAGGGCGCGCCGGACTTCGTGACGCAGTACCTGAGCTACGGCGCCGGCCCGCGCGCGAGCCAGTACCTCGTGCTCGGCGCGAAGGCACTGGCGCTGCTCGACGGCCGCGTCACGCCGCTGGCGGAGGACGTGGACCGGATCGCGGTGCCCGTCCTGCGGCACCGGATCGTGGCCAACTTCAACGCCGAGGCCGAGGGCGTCTCGGCCGTCGACGTCATCGAGCGGCTGGTCGGCGCGACGGAGTAGGCCCGCCTCTGCGCCGAGGCGGGGGGAGACGGCCGGGTTCCTGACACCGTCGACACGACACCGGCCGTTCCCGGACTGGATCAGGAGGGAAGCCGGTCGTACCGTCGCAGATCATCAGCCCCTGTACAAATGAGCAGGTCGCTGGCGTCTATGGGGCTCGGCCTAGCCGCACTCTGGATCGCAGCTACCGTGAGCGATGGCACTATGCGCCGGACAGCCCTCTTTGTGGCTGCCTTGGCTGCTTTCGCGATGGCGAGGGAAGACATCCGATCGCTGCGATCTGGAGATTACAACAAGTCTACAGGGCCTTTCTTCCTCCAGATAAACGCGGCAACGAGCGTCTTCGTCGGAGGTGCGCTCATTGTTTTGGCCCTATGGGGGCCAAACGACTAGCCGTCTTTCAGTGCTCGACTGGATGCCGAGGCCGAGGAGGCCGGAGGGAACCGATCCCGCCCGCGCCGAGAACGCAGCGGACGGTCCGCCCCGCCCCGCCATGCCCCTCACCCGCCGCCAGTTCGTCACGCGCTCGGCCCTCGCCGCCGCTGCGCTCCCCTTCGCCTCGCCGCTGGCGGCCGCCGCGCCGCGCGTCCGGGCCGAGTTCTCACCGATCCGACGGGGCGTCGGCGTCTTCACCGGGCAGGGCGGAACGATTGGCTACCTCCAGTCCGACGCCGCACTCGTGGCCGTCGACACGCAGTTTCCCGAGTCGGCGCAGGCGTTCCTCGACGGGCTCCGCGACGGGAGCGCGCGCGGGCTCGACCTGCTCGTCAACACGCACCACCACGGCGATCACACGGCGGGCAACGCCGTGCTGGCGCCGGCCGCCGACGTCCACGTGGCGCACGAGGCCGTTCCGGGCCTCCAGCGCGCCGCCGCCGTCCAGTCGAACGGCCTCGACGCCCAGCGCTACGCCTCCGAGACCTACCAGCGGACGTGGAGCATGGACCTCGGCGACGAGGTGCTCGCGCTCCACTACTTCGGGCCCGGCCACACCTGCGGCGACTC
>CAYPVZ010000137.1:0-7393 GCA_964414235.1 uncultured Rhodothermales bacterium
CCGCCTCCGCCCTCGGCGCGCCCGAGCAGCGACTGCCGCCGCTCGGGCCGGAGCACGAGATTGACCGTCGTTGGCTGCTCGTCCGGGTCGTCGGGCCGGCCGCCGTAGACCTCGACGCGGTCGACGGCGTCGGCGGAGACTGCGCGTGTCGTGAGCGTCGGAGCGTCGCCCGAGAGATCCTCCCCGTCGACGAGCACGCGCTCGACGACGCGCCCCTGAGCCCGGACTGTCCCGTCGGGGGCGACCTCGACGCCGGGGAGCCCGTCGAGGAGGTCCTCCGCCGACGCGGCGGCGTCGACCTCGACCGCCGAGGCGTCGTACACGATCGTGTCACCACGGACGACGGCAGGGGGGCGCTCGGCGGACACGATCAGCTGCCCGACCTCGCCGACGCGCTCGATCAAGGCCATCGCCCCGATGTCGGTCTCCGTCCCGGCCTGGACTTCGACAGCGACGGTGTCCGCGACGAACCCGACGAACGACGCCCGGAGCACGTACCAACCGGCGGGTGCGGTCACACGGAACCGGCCGTCTTCTCGGGTGGCTGCGAACGCCTCGAGCGTCCCCTCGGGCGACGCCGAAAGCGTGATTGTCGCCCCGGCGAGGGCCAGCCCTGCTGAGTCCACGACGGATCCGACGACCTCGCCGGTCGCCTCGACTTGCTGTGAAAGGGCCGGGCTCGCAGCGAGGGCTGCGAGGCTCGCAGCCACCAACGCCCTTCGCAGGAGAGCTCTCACAGCGGTCCTCAGTTCCCGCCCCTCATCTCCTCTAACGCTCGCTCGCTCCGAGCGTCCATTTCTGCGCTCATACGCTCCAGGAACTGTTCATACTCCTTAGCGGTGACCGATCGGCCTCCGGTGGGCTCAGCGATCTCTCCATGTGACCCGCTGAGGTCGACCTCGGTCGCCTTGAACGTCCGGCGGCCGCCGTCCTCCGAGACTACGAGCACGAGGCCCGGTAGGCCGTTGAAGAGGTCGGGGCCGTGTGAGACCGGGATCGCCGGCGTAAACCAGGCCTCCACCTGGACCGCCCCCCCCACCGAGCTCCTCATCGCCGTCGCGCGTTGGACGGGGTACCCGAGGAACTCCGCCTCCTCCGCGCCCAGCCGCCACCTGATGGCTTCCGCGTCCCCCTCGATGAGGACCGTCTCGCGAAATTGCGTCGCCTGTCGTATCGCCCGCCCAGCCCCGCGGTCCACGAAGTAGGGTCCCATCGTCGGAGCCTGAATCCCGAATCCAAGGTCCGGCGCCACGACGACCTCCGTCACCGCGCGGTCTCCGGCGAACCGGAGTTGGCGCGTCTCCTCCATCGATGTTGGGAGGTCGGGGGCGAGGTCCGCGAATTCCGGCGGGAGGGATGGCGGCGGGATCTGGGTCACGACCTCGTAGAGGACGACGCCGGCCGTCTCGGGTGGAGTCTGCGCTGCCGCGCTAGTAACCGCTAGCACCGCGAGGAGAAACGTTCGGTGGAAGGATTTCACGTCCTGGGGGGCTGAACCGGCTGGGGGGCACCGGGAGTCTCGACTGGGAGACTCCCGGCAGGAAGACGTGCGACGCTGCTACTTCGGAGGACAATCGATGATCTCCCACTTCTTCACGACGGTACCGTCCGGGTAAATGATGTAGACGAGGACCAGGCACTTTTCGGGTTCAGCGACTTGGCTGGCGGCAGCCTGAGTGACGACACCCTGAGTGACAGAAGTGGCGGAAAAGTTCAGACCCAGAAGGCCAGATGAGCATGTCAACGGACCCATCTTGGCCGAGACGCTGTTCTCAACTTCTATGGCAATGTTGTCGACGGACAGCACAGTCCTTGCCGAGGCGACAGGCGCTACAGTGAGGCCAACAAGGAGGACGATACATGCGATCGTACGCATTGCGGTGGTGTGAATGTGGCCTGGACGGCCGGATGAGTAACGGGGCACCGTGCCCGTTTCCGATTATAGAACAGAGGGGTGTATGGCACAAATTTAAAATCGATTTCAACAGACTGCCTAGGGCCCTCTGACCCATTGGGGCACGATTCGACTCATGCCCAACTCGATCATCGCCTCGCTCGCCGCCGTGACGTACTCATAGCGTGTGTGTTCATACTGTCCTGGGTGGAGCCTCCGCAGCATGAGTTGCATCACCGACCACAGCACCATCGCCCGCTCCGGCTCTGGGACTCCCTCGTCATCCTTCGAGAGCCGCCGGCTCAGCCCGAGCCACCCGAACGTCCGCTCGACGATCCACCGGCCCTCAACGACTACGAACCTCCGCTGTCCCCGCTCGCGCTGGACGATCTCGACATCGCACCCGAGCCCGAGCACGCGCCCGGCCCACGACACTAACGCGCCGGGGTAGCCGCTGTCAGCCCGGAGCACCCGCAGCCTCGGGGTGCGACCGGCCAGCGGGTCGAGCACCTCGACGTCTACCCCACTCGTCGCGCCTCAAGGCGGCCTTGACCGCGCAGGCCAGCACCAGTCCGGGCGGGTCTACGACGAGAGGTCGCTTGCGACCGTCGACGTTCTTGGCCGAGTCATACCCACGCCGCCCCCTTTTTCAGTCGCCTTGACCGACGGGCTCTCCACGATGGCTACCGAGGGCTCCGGGGCACCGTCGGCCTCAACACAGATGAGCCGACGGAGCGCGTCGAGGAGCCGGGCAAGGGTGCCGTCGAGCCGCCAGCGCCGGTAACACGAATGGACGGTGTTGTGGTTGGGGAACGAGTCGAGGAGCATCCGCCACTGACATCCGGTGCGGACACTGGTCGTCGGTGAGGTCGATGGCGTAGCGCTTCTGAGGATTCGGAATGTCCCAACCTACCCGAACCGCCCACGCTGAACACAGCCTCTCACACGCCGACGCCCTCCACGACGCGCGCGTAGTGTGCCTCGTACTGCGGCACGATCTGCTCGATGTCGAACTCGGTCACGGCGCGCTGGCGGGCCGCCTCGGCCATCCGCGCGTGCAGCTCGGGCGAGGTCAGAACCCTCCGGGCCGCCTCGGTCATCCCCTCGACGTCGCCGATGGGCCGGAGAAAGCCCGTCACACCGTTCAGGTTGAGCTCGGGCAGGCCGCCGACGTCGCTCGACACGACGGGCACGCCGCACGCCATGGCCTCCAGCGCCGCCAGCCCGAACGTCTCGGACGCCGACGGCATCAGGAAGAGGTCAGCGATGGACAGGATCTCCTCGACGGGCTCCTGCTTGCCGATGAACCGGACGTCGGACCACACGCCCGCCGCGCGGGCCGCCGCCTCGGACGCGGCACGGTCCGGCCCGTCGCCCACCATCAGCAGCTTGACGCCGCCGGGCTGGCCGTGGCGAGGGTGCCCCTCGGGCCAAGCGCCGGCCGCGTGGAGCCGAGCGAACACCTCGACGGCGTCCGGCGCGCGCTTGACCTTGCGGAAGTTGGAGACATGAACGACGAGCCGCTCGCCGTCGGGCGCGATGGCGGCCTTGAAGTGGTCCTTCGGCTGCCGCGCAAAGCGCTCGGTGTCGACGAAGTTGGGAATCACCTCGATGTCCGACGAGACGTCGAACGAGGCGTAGGTCTCGCGCCGCAGCCAGTCGCTCACCGACGTCACGCCATCCGAGGCGTCGATGGCGTGCTCGACGACCGGCTTGAAGCCGGCGTCCTTGCCCACGAGCGTGATGTCGGTCCCGTGTAGCGTCGTCACGATGGGAATCGAGATCCCCTTGCTCCGGAGGATGTCGCGCGCCAGGACCGCGCTCGTCGCGTGCGGGATGGCGTAGTGGACGTGGAGCAGGTCGAGCCCGTCGTGCGTCGCCACGTCGATCATCTTCGAGGCCAGCGCGAGCGCGTACGGCGGGTACTCGAAGAGCGGGTAGGTGTTGACGCGGACCTCGTGGAAGAACACGTTCTCGACCATGTGCTCCAGCCGCAGGGGGAGCGCGTAGGCGATGAAGTGGACGGTGTGGCCGCGCGCTGCGAGCGCCTTCCCCAGCTCGGTCGCGACGACGCCGGAGCCGCCGAACGTGGGGTAGCAGGTGATGCCGATGGTCATGAGAGCGCCGAACGCGGGTCGGGGTGCGCGGGTCCGCCTGTGCAGAACCGTCACGAGACGGCGTTCCCGCCGCCCGCCTTACGCCCTGCTGGTGGCGCCCCCCGACGCGTCCGCGACGACGCGGACGTCGTCGCCCGGGCGGACGGTCCCCTCGCGCAGAACGCGGGCGTACCACCGGGTCTGGTCCGGCACGCGGTCGGGCTTGATCCGCTTGAACTGGCCGTCCGCGAACGCCCCCGCGATGGTCTTGCACGGCTCGACGCGCTTCGTCAGCTGGAGGCGCACCTCGCCGATGTCGAGCACGGTCTCCTCCGCCAGCGCTGGCCAGTCGAGGCCTTCCACCGTCAGGTTCTCGCCGATGGCGCCGGGCGTAATCGGGTGCCCCTCGGCCCTCAGCGCCTCGATCAGCTCCATCGGGAACAGGCAGACCGCGCGCTCCGGCCCGCCGTGGATCTTGGGGTGGTTGACGGCATCGCCCGCCAGCCCGAGGCGACCGACGTGCGCCTCGTCGACGGGCCGCTTGGGCACGCCGCCGTTCGTGACGTTGACCTGGAGGAGGCGAGCAGACATGGAAGCCGAGGGGAACCGCCCGAAGATCGCTCGTCCAGCTGGCGACCGCCGCCGCCAGCGGCTAGCGCGCGTCGACGAGCCGGCCCGTGACGCGGAGCCGCTTGACCGGCATCGCCGCGTCCGTCGTGTGCATCGCGAGGTCGACCGTCACCACGCCGTCGACGGCGAGCGCGGCGGGGTCGTCGATGGAGACGAACAGGCCAGCGAGGCCGTCGGGGAAGACCGGGTGGCTCGGCAACACGACCTCGACGCCGTCCGGCGCCTCGACGCGCTCGACGCGGACCGGCCGGTCGCCGACGTTCGCGTACTGGAACGCCGTCTGGAGCCGCTCGCCCGGCGGCACCTCGCCCGCGTCCGCCTCGATGTGATTGAACGCGAGCGCCCCCATGGGCATCCCGTTCTGCGCGAGCGCGGGCTGCACGACGCCCTCGATGCGGAGCGTGACCGCCGCCGGCTCGGCGCCCGCGGCCTGCACGAAGACGGCCTTCTCGAAGTCGCCCGGCCGCCCCGCCGGGTCGTACGCGACCTCGACGACGCCCGCGGCGCCGGGCGCGACCTCGGCGTCGGTCCACGTCGGCGTCGTGCAGCCGCAGGCGGCCTGGACGCTGACGAGTCGGAGCGGTGCATCGCCCGTGTTCGTGAAGCGGAACGTGTGCGTGACGGGCCCCTCGACCTCGGCGATCCGCCCGAAGTCGAGCGTCTCCGCCTCGAAGGCGAGCCGGCCCTGGGCGCTGGCGGGGATCGCCAGCAGGGCGAGAGCGAGGACGAGAGCGCGCATCGGACGTGAGATCGGGGCGGGTGCAACGGCTCCCCGGAGCGGAGGATTCCGCCGTCAGCGGATGTCGACGACGCTCGCATCCGGGGGGACAACGACGCGGAAGGCGCCGGTAATCGTGCCCGGCTGGTTGTCGGACCCGAGGTAGGACCCAGAAAACGTGCCGATAGCGCAGCCCTCTGGATCGAGCGTCGAAAACGTCACGGTCGGTTCGTAGAGCTGCGTCCCCTCCGCGCTGGCGGCCCCGCCGGGCCGCATGAACGGCGCCTGCACGCCAACCATCGTCTGGGCCGTGTACGTGCCCGGCCCACGCTGCGGCGAGAAGAAGATCTGGAGGACCACGTTGAAGTCCTCCTCGGCGTTGAAGAACGAGAGCGCGGTGGTGCCGTCTCCATTGGCCTCGGTGATCGTCGCCGTGAAGCCCGCGCCGAGCCCGTCCGCCAGCGTGGCGCCGCCGCCGTTGTCGTCCTCGGGAAAGAAGCGGGCCAGCGTCGCCGGGTCGAGCGCCGCCATGGCCCGACGGAGCTCCGTCGGGGACTTGTTCTCCCAGCCGAGCTCCCGGATCATCCTCTGCGAGCGCTCGATGCCCTCCTGTGCCTCACGGGCCGCCGCCTCGCTCCACGTGTACGACCGGTTGCTCGCCCGCCGGATGCCCGCCAGCCCGTGATACGTGTCGTAGCGCATCCCGGCCGTCTCGACCGTCGTCGGCTCGAAGACGACCTCGAAGCGGCCGTTGGCGTCGGCCGCGCCCGTGTCGGAGACGGACGCGAAAGCGCCGTACGGCGCGCCGCACGCCTCGATCGGCGTCGCCTCCACGATCAGGTCGTAGCGCTCTTCCGTCGACGCAGCCGCTTCGGGCGCCACGTTGACCACGAGCACGCGGTACCGCGCCGTGTCGCTCCCGCTGACGACGCCGACGTACTCATTCCGCGCGCCAAGCCCCTCGTCCAGCCGCTGGCCGTTGACGATCAGGTGCAGCCCGGGCCGGTCGGGCACCTGGATGCGGATCTCGTGGCTCTCACCCAGGGGCCTCACCGTGATATCGTGCCGGTGGATGGCGAGAGGAGCCAGAACCGCTTCCCGGGTCGCCCGCAGGGCGCCGGGCTCCACCTGGACGAACTCGCCGTCCATCTCATAGTCGTCCGACTGGTCGTCGCCGAGGTGGCGCGCGGCGACCTCGGGGAGCAACGAGGCGAGCCCGTCCGGGTCGTACGTCCGGAGCGCCTGGTCGACCACCGCCAGCGACCGCGCCGTCCCCCACTCCTCGCTCGCGAGCAGGTCGTGGAGGTAGGCAAGATCGTTGGCCGAGTCGAGGACGTCGCCGAGGCGGAGCCAGAAGTGCCAGAGCGAATAGCCCCCACCGGTGGGCTGGTCGAGCGGGCGGCTGTAGTTGTGCTGGCCGATGTTGCCGAACGACGGCACGGCGCCCGTGCTCCGCATCCAGGCGTACTCGACGGCCTGCGCCGTGCCCTCGAACACCCAGGCGTGGTCCGCCACGGCCTCGCGATTCCCTGTCCAGAACGGATACGCCGCCTGGACGCCGTGGAACAGCTCGTGCGCGATCACCGACTCGCCCGACGTCCACTCCTTGGAGAGCACGAGGTCGCCGCGGCCGAGTTCGGGGTAGAACAGGTAGTACCCGTCGCGGACGCCCATCGGCGTCGCGACCTCGTCGGCCCCGAGGATCGCGAGGAACATCGGGTCGGGATGGACGCGGGGCGCGCGGAAGCCCATCCGGTCGAGCCAGCCGCTCACCCGCTGGAGCTCCTCGCTGGCGGTCGCCGCCAGCGGCGCGTCCGGACCGGTGCAGTCGCCGATGACCGGCGCGGGCTCGACGGTCCGGTCCGACTGGAGCGTCCAGCGCTCTCCATTCCCGCAGCGGACCTCCCACGACGTGGTCGGCCACGACTGGGCGACGGCGGCGGGCGTGAGAACGAGAAGCGCGAGCGCGAGGCGATGGAGCGGCATGGGGATTCGGGGGACTCCCCTTCCCCTACCGGTTCCGGCGGGCCGAGCCGTCACCCGGCCCGCCGGAAC
>CAYPVZ010000138.1:0-7373 GCA_964414235.1 uncultured Rhodothermales bacterium
GGCTCGACCGATGCCGCCTTCGCACGCCGCGCGATGGACGGCTGGACGAGCGTCTACGTCGGCGCCCCGCCGCTGCCCGCCGAGGTCCTCCGCCAGCTGGCGGAGGACGCGGGCGCGGCGCCCTGGACCGACCGCACGGCCATCGTCAACGCCTCCCGGGCCGGCGCGATGGTGGTCTGCACCGACCCGGCGACGCCCTACGGCGCGCCGACCGGCGCCACCGAGCGCCCGGGGGCCGGTCCGCTCACGGTGACGTTCCCGTTCCCGCTCCGCGACGAGACCGGCGGGCCGGCGCGCACGACGCACACGCTCGACCTCGCCTTCGGCGACGTGCGGCTCTTCACGCCGTAAGACGGACGGGCCGCCGCCCGCACCCCGTCTCGCCTCCTCGTTCCGCCGGGTCCCCCTCCGCCGGGATTCTCTCTGCCGTTTCGGCTCGCGTTCCGATGCACCGCCGCACGTTCGTCCACCACCTGGGCATCGCCGCCAGCGCCGCGGCGCTGGCGCCCGCCGACCTCGTCTTTCCCGGGACGCGGGCGCTGGCGGGCGTCACCGCCAGCCAGGCGCGGGCGGCGCTCGACGCCCTGCGCGGGGAAGCGCCGTGCCGCTCGGAGGTGCGCACCGAGCGCGGCGGGCCGCGCCTGTTCGTCAACGACGAGGAGGTCGTTCCCTTCTGGGGGCTGGGCTCGGCACTCCTCACGGGTCCGCTCGCCACCTTTCAGGAGATGGGCATCCGGCTCATCCAGCCCAACCTCGGGATGGCGGCGTCCTGGACGGGCCCGGAGCAGTACGACTTCACGGCGCTGGAGGACTACATGGCGCGCCTGCTCGTCCTCGCCCCCGATGCCTACTTCTTCCCCCGGATGGACCTCAGCACGCCCATCTGGTGGAAGGACGCGCACCCCGACCAGATCGGCGTGCTCGGCATGGGCGACCCGGGGCCATCGTGGGACGTCATCAAGACGGCGGGCTTTCCGCCGGGCGAGGGCAACAAGCAATACGCGCCCCTGATCGAGTCCCGCGAGGCGTCGTACGCCTCCGACGTATGGCGGCGCGACACGGCGGCCATGCTCCGCGCCTTCGTCGCGTTCATCGAGCAGAGCCCGCTCGTGAGCCGGGTGATGGGCTACTTCCCCGTCCGCGGCAACACGGAGGAGTGGAACATCTGGGGCGACGACTTCATGCCCGACTACAGCGCACCGATGGAGCGCGTGGCGGGCCCGATCCCCTCTGTGCGCGAGCGAATCCACTCCAGCTACGGCCTACTCCGCGATCCTGACAAGGAGGGGGACATCCTCGCCTTTTACCGCGCCTTCCACGGCGTCCGGGCCGAGACCGCCGCCGCGCTGGCGGCGACGCTCAAGGCCGCCATGGACCGGCGCGTCATCGTAGGCACGTTCTTCGGGTACCTCATGGAGACGCCGCGCATCCAAGAGAGCGGCCACCTCAACCCCGACCCCGTCCTCGAAAGCCCCGACATCGACTGCGTCGCCTGCCCGTACACGTACATCGCCACCAACGACCCGGCCGTGGATCGAATGGAGAGCGACCTCTACGACGGCGCCGACACGTGGCTCGGGCGTGCGCGCGGCGTCGGCGGGGACGGCGCCTTCCGGTCGATGGTCGAGTCGTACCAGCGGCGCGGCAAGCTCTATATCTCCGAGATCGACCCGAGCACGTACCTCGACGCCGCGGACCGCTGGCGCATCATCGGCGGGTCGGGTCACAGCACGAAAGAGGGCGCGCTCAAGATCCTCCAGCGCGACCTCGGGAACGTGATGGCGGCGGGCGTGGGCGGCTGGCTCTACGACTTCGGCCCCCTCTTCGACGTCCCTCAGGGCTGGTACAGCGACGTACCCATCATCGACGCCTGCCGGCCCGTGTTGAACCTGATGCAGGCGCGCCTGACCCACGACATCGGCTCGCTGGCGCAGATCGCGGTGGCCGGTGACTATGAGAGCTTCTTCGTCACCCGCCACTGGCAGGACAGCCGCCCGTGGCCCGGACAGGGCATCCGCTACACCGACTTCTTCAACCACTGGTTCTTGAACGCGCAGGCGCGCTCTGTCAACCGCATCGGCGCGCCTCACGACCTGCTCTACCGGACCGACCTGCGGGCCGAAGACTTCCACCGCTACAAGCTGGTCCTCGTCCCCAACACGTTCCTGCTTCGTCCCGACGAGGTGGACGCGCTCCACGAGCGACTGGCGGGCAGCGGCGCGACGGTCGTCTGGTACTACGCCCCGGGCCTCCTTCGCCCCGACCGCGTGGATCTGTCGCAGATGGAGCGGCTCACGGGCTTCCAGTTCGACGAGCTCCACGAACCGGGGACGCTGATGATCGACGCGCGCGAACCGGACGGGCAGCGCGCGCCGTTCGGCATCAAGAGCCCGCTCGCCTACAGCCCTCGCTTCGCGGTGACGGACGCCGACGTGGAAACGCTCGGCTGGTGGTCCGGCACCGAGCAGGTGGCGTTCGCGCGGCGCGCGATGGACGGCTGGACAAGCGTCTACGTCGGCACGGCGCCGCTGCCCGTGTCGGTTCTGCGGCGGCTCGCCGCCGACGCCGGAGCCGCGCTGTGGACCGACCGGCCGGCCGTCGTGACGGCCTCGAAGGCGGGCGCGATGGTCGTCGGGCAGGACGGGCCGCCCTCGCCCGGCACGAGCGAGGCCGCCTCCCACCCGTCGGCGCCGCTCACCCTCACGCTCCCGTTCGCGATGGCGGGCGCGAGCGAGGGGCCGGCTCGGACCGTCCACACGCTCGACCTCGCCTTCGGCGACGTGCGGCTCTTCACGCCCTGAGCCGTCATGCACTCACGGGCATGGCCCTGGCTCGACGGCGAGGGCGATCTGTCGCGTCTGGGCGGTATCGACGGCCGTGTAGAAGTGGTGGTGCCGCGTGTCGGTCCGCACCACGAACGGCTTGTGCGCGTGCTCGTCGTCGAACGAGCCCGGTGCGCCGAGCCGCAGGATTGGGTTGCCCGCGTACGGCCGCCAGCCGAGCGGGAAGTCGGCGGCGCTCGTCATCGCGAGGCCATCCTGGGCATGCTCACCGTCCCAGCTGTAGTAGGCCATGACCCACGTGTCGCCGACGCGGTAGAGGCTGGGGTCGCCCGCACGGCCCGACGAATCCCACGCACCCGGCTGGCGGCTCCCGACGAGGATCGGGTTGTGCTCGTCGTGGACCGTCCACGCCCGGAGGTCGGTCGACGTCGCGTAGCCGATGGTTTCCTCGGGGTGGCCGTCGACCACGCCGGAGGCGTTGAAGAACAGAAAGTAGGTCCCGTCCTCCTCGACGATGTTCGGGTGCCAGATGTGGTCGCGCCGCCAGCCGTCGCCGGCCGGCTCGATGATCGGGTTGCCGGCGTCCCGCTCCCAGGTCACGAGGTCGGTCGACGTCGCGAGGTTGAGGGTCTTGTGACCGCCCTCGTAGCCAGCCTCGGTCGTCCCGAAGTAGTACAGGTAGTAGGTCCCGTCCTCCAGCCACAGGAACGGCCCGGTGACGCCGACCGCGTCGGGGCTGCCCGGCACGCCGCTGGCGGAGAGGATCGGGCTGCGCGGGTCCTTCTCCCAGGTCTTCAGGTCGTCGCTCCACGCGAGCCCGATGCGCGGCGCGCCGACCGACGTGTAGCCCCGGCGCTCCGGGTAGCGAAGGTCGTAGCCGGTGTAGACCATACCCCACTGCGCCCGCGTGCTGTCGAACCAGACCGCGGGCGACTCGACCATCCCGCCGTCCCACGCCGCGGGCGCGCCGGGCGACAGCACCACGCCACACTTGGTCAGCGTCGCCCCGGGCGGCGCCGGGTCGCTCGATGCGGCCTCGTCGGCGCGCACGGCGCCCGAGGCGCACGCCTGGCCGACGACGACCGCCAGCAGCACGGCCAGCGCTCTCGCGACGGCCTCTCCTCTCTTACGCATTGACATCTCGTACCTCACGATGGACTTGTTGACGATTCAGGATCACGAGCCGCCCATGGGCGACACGGCGGGGCACCAGCCCCTCTCGTTCTGCCGGGCGATCTGGACGACGCCGACGGCGGACGAGGACGGCGCGCCCGAGCGGCGCATCATCCACGCCCGCGTGCTCCAGCTGCACGCGCCCGCGCGCCTCGACCGGCTCGGCCTGCGCCGCGCCCAGGGCTACCACAAGTGCGGCAGCACCGTCGATCGCGACTGGGTGACGGCATTCCGCGTGCTCCTCTGGGACGGCGACGACTGGAGCGTCCACCTCGAAGCGCGCGAGATCGCCCGGCCCGAGCCGGAAGACGCCGTGCTGTGGTTCGATCTCGGGGGCGTCGAGACGACGGCCGCGATGATCGAAGTCCGCCACTGCGGCATCGACGAGTGGTGGCCGTCGTGGAATCTGGTCTCGGGCGCGCTCGTGCTGGAGGGCGAGCCGCTCGGCGAGTTGGCGCCGCGCTCCGAGACGCTGCTCGACGTGTCCGAGGTGTCGCTCGACGGCCTCCCCGACGGCCTCATGGTGACGCACCGGCAGGGGGAGGTCCGCTTTTGCTCCGCCCACCTCGACGTCGGCTTCTGCCTCAACCGCGCGGGCTTCTCGTACCTCGCGCTCGACGAGGCCGGCACGGGCGCGCTCGAAACGAACCTGCTGCGCCACGGCCCGGGCCTCTTCTTCCAGGGGCCCCAGCTCCACCCCGTCGGCGGCCCGCCCGTCGCCATGCCGTCGCTGCGCAACGAGGCGCACGGGACGACGCGCGTCCAGGGCAACCGCATCACGTACACCGTTTCGCTCGGCGAAACCGGCGTGCGCTACCGGCTCGCCTGGGAGGTGTTGCCGGACCGCCTCGTCCTCCGCGCCGACCGCCAGGGCGAGCGACCGATCCGCGCATGGCGGTCGAGCGCCTGGACGCTCGGATTCGACAGCACGGCCGTGCCGGTGCACGTCGTCGGCGAGACGATCCGGACGAGCGAGACCGGACTCGTGACGCTCCCGGCGTGGGCGCACGCGCCCGGCTTCGGCAGCCTCCACGTCGATGCCGAGGGCGACGACGTAGAGCTCCGCTCCGACGCCGCTCGTCCGCTCCACATGACGATCGTCGAGGTCCGCCTCGGGGAAGAGCCGCAGCCCGAGGGCGACGTCCTCCTCCCCGCCGGCCGCTTCCGCGCCCGCCTCGAGTGGCGGCTGGACCAGCCGGCGGTCGCCCTGCGCGACGACACGCCGCGCGAGGTCCGCCGGGCCATCGAGCGGTGCACGCTGACCACGCTCACCTACCGCGCCGACACGGCCACGCTCACCAACAACGGCGCCTCCATGCACTGCCCGATCTGCATGGACACCTGGTCCGCCTCGGCCAAGCGCATCGGCCCGGTGCTGCCCCACCTCGACGCCCTCGACCTCGTGCGCGACTCGCTGGAGCGCTGGCTCGACGGCGGCCCCGGCTACACGAGCGGCCGCATCCAGCAGGACGGCGAGATCCACGACGCCGAGGACGAATACCTCATGACGGGCACGGCCTGCCTCCTCGGCCTCGCCGACCTCCTCGACCACGCCGGCTCGGCCGACTGGCTGGCCCGCTACCACGGCCCCATCCGCCGCCAGCTGGACAAGATGCGGGCCCGCGACGTCGACGACGACGGCCTCGTGGAGAGCACCTACCGAACCGGCGTCAGCGGCACCGGCCAGTGGAGCACGAACTGGTTCGACGTGATCTCCTACGGCTGGAAGGACGCCTTCACCAACGCGCTCCTCTACCCCGCCCTCGTCCGCCTCGCGGAGGCGTTCCCCGCCCTCGGCGCGCCCGACCTGGCCGAGGGGCTGGCGGACTGGGCCGAGCGGCTGCGCGCGAGCTACACGCCGACCTTCCACAACCCGGAGACGGGCTGGCTCGCTGGCTGGCGCTGCCAGGAGGACTGCCTCCACGACCACGCCTTCCTCGTCCCCAACGGCGCGGCCGTCACCGGCGGCCTGCTCGACGACGACCTCGCCCGCGACGTCATGGAGCGGCTGTGGGACGAAACCCTCCGCGTCGACATGCCAGACCCGTACCTCGGCCTGCCGGGCAACCTCTGGCCGATCCCGGACGAGGACCTCGCCGACATCATGCAGGGCTACCCGCTCGGCTACTACCAGAACGGCGGTCGGACCCACTCGCAATCCCGCCACGTCGTCGGCGCCCTCTACCAGGTCGGCATGACGCGCGAGGCGGACTACCTGCTGAGCCGCCTCTGCAAAGGCCTCGCCGACGCCGCCGTGTTCGGGGGCAGCGGGAGTGGGCTCGACTGGCGGTACTGGGACGGCCGCCCGTGCGGCTACGAGGGCCTCCTCACCGACCAGTTCGGCATCCTCTCCGTCGCGCTCGCGCGCTACGGCCTGCCCGATCACTCCGCCACGTAGGCCATGCACGTGACCTCCGTGCGCGCACCGAGCGGCAGTGCGGTCGCGGCGAGCGCGTTGCGGGCGGGGTACGGAGCCGAGAAGACCCGGCCGTAGACTTCGTTGAAGACCGGCCATTCCGCGATGTCGGCCAGGTACACCGTGCACTGAAACACCTGATCCAGCGACGACCCGTGGCGCTCCAGCACGGTGCGGATGTTCTCGAACGTCTGCACCGTCTCCGCCTCGATCCCGCCCGGGGCAAGGTCGAGGGTCCCCGGCAGGGCACCGACGTGCCCCGAGAGGTACAGCACGTTGCCGACGCGCACAGCCTCCGAGAACGGCAGCGACCGCATGGCGGGGTCGGCCGCCTCGAAAAACTCAGGGCCAGCGGCTGGCGCCGCCGAGCGGCAGCCGCCGATCCCGACGAGCAGCAGAAACGCGACGAGTCGAATCATGAGGCCGGGCACCGGGTGGGCGGAGGTCACGGAGCGAACCAGGACCGCAGGGCCCTCGCCTGCGCCTCCGTCCACGCCCCAGCGTCGTAGGCGGCACGGAGGATCGGGGCGGTGCGGGCGTCGGCAAGGAGAGCCTGCACCTCCGCAGCGGCCGGCCCGCTCAGGTGGCGGTTGAAATGGGTCGCGGCATCGAGCAGGTACGTGGCGACGCGCTGGTCGAGCACGCCGAGCCGACCCAGCGCCTCGAAGGCCAGCAGCCGGGTGCGGAAGCCCTCGGAGGGGCCCGCGTAGGCGATCAGCCGGTCCAGCGCGTCCCGGTCCCCCCCTCGCGCTGCGACCTCCAGCCAGACGATCCGCACGTTGTGGTCGTGCCCGACGACGTCACGCGTCCGACTCAAGTAGGCCTCGCGGCCGGCGGGTCTTTCCGCGGCGAGCCGGAGGAGCGCCGTCGCGACGTTGCGGTAGGACGAGTCGGCCAGCGCGGTCTCGACGCCGGCCACCAGCGGCGCGGAGATCGCCGGGACCGTTTCGAGCACGGCGCCGCGGACGACGGCCTCGGGGTCCGCCAGCGCCGTGCTCGAA
>CAYPVZ010000139.1:0-7372 GCA_964414235.1 uncultured Rhodothermales bacterium
CGCAGGTCACTCATCTCGCGCTCGCCGCGTAAGGCGTCCCCGCGCGGTGACGCCGGCGTCGGGGCTTCCCGGGGCCGGCGTCGTCGTGGGGGCCCGGCTGGCGACGCGCGCCGCCAGTCGGTCGGGCGCGGAGCGGCGGCGTTCGTCGACCGAAGCGGGGCGTTCGTCGAAAGCGGAGCGGGAGCGGGGCGGCCGCGGGGGATTCTTCGGGCATCCGAGCCCGGCGTCGCCTCGCCGGCACCGACCTCAGCCACCCCCGACTCCCATGTCTGCTCCTGTCTCCCTCGTCACCGGCGTCGCCGGCTTCATCGGCTCCCACGTCGCCGACGAGCTCCTCGCGATGGGCCACCGCGTCGTCGGCCTCGACGACCTCTCCGGCGGCTACCGCGCGAATGTCCCCGAGGGCGTCGACTTCCGCGAGGGCTCCATCGCCGACCCGACGCTCGTCTCGCGCCTCTTCGCGGAGGTCCGGCCCGACTACGTCTACCACCTCGCGGCCTACGCGGCCGAGGGCCTGAGCCCGTTCATCCGCCGCTTCAACTACACGAACAACCTGCTCGGGACGGCCACGCTCGTCAACGGCGCCGTCAACGCGGGCACGGTGAAGTGCTTCGTGTTCACGTCGTCGATGGCGGTCTACGGCGCCAACCAGGTCCCGATGCGCGAGGACATGACGCCGGCGCCGGAGGACCCGTACGGGGTCGCCAAGTTCGCGGCCGAGATGGACATCCGTCAGGCCAAGGCCATGTTCGGCATGGACTTCGTGATCTTCCGCCCGCACAACGTCTACGGCGAGCGCCAGAACCTCGGCGACCGCTACCGGAACGTGATCGGCATCTTTATGAACAAGGTGCTGGAGGGCGAGCCGATGACGGTCTACGGCGACGGCCTCCAGACGCGCGCCTTCAGCTACATCACCGACGTCGCGCCGATCATCGCGCACAGCATCGAGCGGCCCGAGGTCTACGGCCGGACGGTCAACGTCGGCGCGGACCAGCCGTACACGATCCTGGAGATGGCCGAGGCCGTCTCGAAGGCGATGGGCGTCACGCCCGACATCGTGCACCTGGAGGCCCGCCAGGAAGTGAAGCACGCCTGGACCGACCACGCCGTGCTGAACCGCTACTTCGGCGACCTCCGCAAGGGCGTGACGCTGGAGGAGGGCCTGGAGCGGATGGTGCGCTGGGCGCGCTCGGCGGGCCCGTTCCAGCGGAGCCTGTTCGAGGGCATCGAGATCAGCCGCGGCCTCTACTCCTTCTGGCAGGACGCCATCCGCACGCCCGAGGCCGACGCACTGGCCGCCGCCCCAGCCGGCGAGCCCGCGCCCGACCGCGCCGCGCTGTCTGCGGTCGCCCGCCCGCGCGTCAGCGTCGCCGCCTAACCCCCGAGTGCCGCCCCGAGGGCGGGGGCTCGCCTCCCCGCCCTCCCCTCCACCGATCCGATGGACGTCGCCCTCGATCTCGCCCTGACCCAGCCCGCCTCGGCACCGAGGGGGAAGGAGCTGGCCCGCCTCGCGCGCGGCGGCCTCCGGTGGCTCAACGCTCAGGTCCGCCTCCGCCGCTGCCACCTCGGCCGGCGCGTGACGGTCTGGGGAAACCCGCACGTCACCGCGACCGGCACGATCGCACTCGGCGACCGCGTCACGATCCACTCGTTCCTGTCGCGGGTCCAGCTCTCGGCCGGGCCGGGCGCGACGCTCTCGGTCGGCGACGACACGTACGTCAACAACGGGGCCGTGCTCTCGGCCCGCCAGTCGGTGACGGTCGGGCGGCGGTGCCAGATCGCCTCGGGCGTGATGCTGATGGACGCCGACTTCCACGCCGTCGGCGACCTGGCGGCGCCGGGCAAGGCGGCGCCCATCGTCGTCGAGGACGACGTGTGGCTGGCGACGCGCGCCGTGGTGCTGAAGGGCGTGACGGTCGGCCGCGGGGCCGTCGTCGCGGCTGGCGCCGTCGTCACGAAGGACGTCCCGCCCTACACCCTCGTCGCCGGCGTGCCCGCGCGACCCATCCGCTCGCTCCGATGACCGAGATCCTGTTCTGGATGTCCGTCGCCGTCCTGGCCTACACGTACGTCGGCTACGGCCTGCTGGCGGCGCTGCTCGTCCGGCTCCGCGGCGACCGGCCCGCTCCTCCGCCGTTCGACGAGGCCGCATGGCCCGCCGTGACCGTCGTCGTGGCGGCCTACAACGAGGCCGACTGGATCGCGGCGAAGGTCCGCGACACGCTCGCGCAGGACTACCCGGGCGCGCTCGGCCTCCTCGTGGTCGCCGACGGGTCGACGGACGCCACGGCCGAGATCGCCCGCCAGTCGGGCGCCGCGGTCCTCTTCGAGCCCGAGCGCCGCGGCAAGGCGGCGGCGCTGAACCGCGCCATGGCGCACGTCGCGACGCCGCTCGTCGTGTTCACCGACGCGAACGCCCTGCTGGCGCCGGGCGCGCTCCGTGCGCTCGTGGCGCCGTTCGCGGACCCGGGCGTGGGCGCCGTGGCCGGCGAGAAGCGCGTCGCGGGCGGGACCGGCGGCGCCGCGGGCGAGGGCCTCTACTGGCGGTACGAGTCGGCGCTGAAGCGACTCGACAGCCGCCTCGGGTCGGTCGTCGGCGCAGCCGGCGAGCTGGTGGCGCTCCGCACCGAGCGGTTCTGCCCGCTGGAGGAGGACACGCTCCTCGACGACTTCGTCCTCTCGCTCCGCATCGCCGGGGCCGGCTTCCGCGTGGCCTACGCCCCCGAGGCGGCGGCCGTCGAAGGGCCGTCGGCCTCGATGGAGGACGAGTGGACGCGGAAGGTGCGCATCTGCGCGGGCGGCTGGCAGGCCATGACCCGGCTGCGCGGCCTGCTCAACCCGCTCCGGCACGGGCTCCTGACGGTCCAGTACGTCTCCCACCGGGTGCTCCGGTGGACGCTCGCGCCCGCCCTCCTGCCGCTGGCACTCGTGTTGAACCTCGTGCTGGCCGGGAGCGGGCCCGTGTACGCCGGGCTTCTGGCCGCGCAGGTCGCGTTCTACGGCATCGCCGCGCTGGGATGGGCGCTTCGGAACCGCGAGGTCGCGATCCGCGGGTTCCGGCTGCCGCTGTACGTCGTGTTCATGCACGCGGCGGTGTTTCCGGGCATTGCCCGCTTCCTCCTCGGGCGCCAGTCGGTGGCCTGGGCGCGGGCGCGGCGATCCGGCCCGGCCCTGTGACGCACGCGGCGCGGGCTAGCGGCGGACCATCCGGCCCCCGGCCACGCCGTCGCCGGTCGTGACGCGGTAGAGGTAGACGCCGGGCGCCAGCGCCGCGCCGTCGAAGGGGATCTGATGGACGCCCGCCGCGAGGCGGGCCTCGAACGGGACCGCCAGCCGCCGCCCGAGCACGTCGAACACCTCGACACGCACGTCGCTCGCGCGAGGCATGTCGATGCGGAACGCCGTCGACCCGGCGAACGGATTGGGGGTCGGTGCGTGAACCGCGAACCCGTCCGGCGCACGACTGGCGGCACCCGTCGACCGAACCGGCGTGAAGTCGGCGACGACCGGGAGGTGATCCGAGGTCGTGTTGGTGTCCGTGGCGAGGAGGCCGGCCGCCGTGAGCGCCTCGCCCGACAGGTCCGGCGTGAAGAGGACGAACGCGTTGTCGAGTTCCAGCGCGCTGTCGGTGTAGACGACGTAGTCGAGGCGGCCGGCCGGGAAGTCGCTGCCCTCGTCATACCACGTGAAGCTCGACGGCGAGCCGAGGTGGAGCGGGAGCGCGTCGCCGAGGTCGGTCCCGTCGAGGTCCGGGGCGAAGTCCGGCCCGAAGGTCGTGTTGTCGACGAGGTCGCCTGTCCGCATGGTCCGAAGCGGCCGGTCCGTGCCGACCATGTTCATGTCGCCGACGATGACGACCGGCGTCTCCGGATCGATGCCGGCCACGCTCCCCTCGCCCACCTGGCGGACGAACTGCATGAAGCGATCGGTCTCCACCAACCGGCCGGCCTCGTTGTCGCAGCACGGCGTGTGGGCACTGATGACGAGCAGGTCGCGTCTCAGCTCCCCGGGCGTCTCGACCACGAAGGCGCTGTTGCCGCCGAGGTCGCGCTCCAGCGTCACCGGCCAGCGGCTGACGAGCAGGTTGTCCGAGCCGGCGTCGCCGGAATACCACGGGCCGTCCCCGAGCGCCTCGGCCACGAGCGCCGCCGCCTGGGTGCCCGAGTGGTCGTAGATCTCCTGGAAGGCGATGACGTCCGGCCGCAACGCTTGGAGGATCCGCGTGAACGACGCCTTCGGGGCGCCCTCGAAGACGCTGTCGAAGAGGACGTTGTAGCTGAGCATGCGGACGGCCCCGGGGGCGCGGTCGAGCGATGGGCCGTCATACGCCCGGAGCTCCGTCGTGCGGTCGAGGATGTAGGCCGCGCCGGCCTCGCTCTGCGGGAGCCGCTCGCCGCTGGCGGTCGCCAGCGCCACGAGGAGCGTGTCGCCCGGGAAGACGCGGCGGCCACCGACCTCCGCGTCCAGGTCGACCTCCACCTCGTACTCTGCCGACGCGTACGTCGGCGCCCACACGAGGCCGAGATCCTCGTGCTCGACCGTCGTCGAGCGCCCATCGTGAATGAACGTCCCCGAACGCGCGCCGAAGGCGAACACGAGGTCGGCGCCCATGCCCGGGACGGCCCGGCCAGTCGAGGCGTCGGCGTCCGTGTCGAGGTAGAGGACGAGGTCGTTGTCCTGCTGGATCGTCGTCTCGTCGGCGAACGTGAGCCGGAGGCGCAGCGTGCGCTCGTCGTTCGTGAGGGCGAGGGCACGGAGATCGACCGCGCCCGCCGGCTGGTCGTCCGGGTCGAGGGCGACCGGGTCGATGCCCTCCCAGTCCTCGAACCGGCCGTCCGCGATGATCCGCGCGGCCCCCGACCCGGCGACGCTGATCGTCAGCGACGCGCTCCGATCCGCCCCGCTCGCGTCCTCGGCCGTGTAGTCGACCCGGTCGACGCCGACGAACCCCGGGGCCGGCGTGTAGACCACGGCATCACTCTCGATCTCCGCCGTTCCGGAACTGGCGGCGCTCACGCTCGCCAGCCGGACGGCCCCCTCGTCGTTGGCGAGGACATCGACGGTGACCGGCTGGTCGCGGCCCGTGATCGCGTAGTCGTCCTGGGCGTCGCCGGTCTCGCCGGTGCCTTCGAAGGGCGGGCCGTCCGTGGCCCACGTCGCGCCGTGGAGCGTGGCGGTGTGGTCGTTGCCGCTGAGGTCGGCCGTCGTGGTGGCGGGCCCGTCGTCGAACCGCCAGTAGCCGACGAGGCCATCCGGCGCGGGCGGCTCGATCTCCGCGTCCTTGTGGGCAAGGATCTCCTCCGCCGTTAGGGCGCGGCCCCAGATCCGGACCTCGTCGAGGCGGCCGACGAACGGGTAGGCCGGCGACCCGAACCGGGTGACGGTCCCGCTTCCGCCGTCCGGGTTCGCCGTGTAGGAGACGGGCGCCTCGGGGACGCCGTCGATGTAGAACCGGTACGTCCGGGCCGCCGCGTCGCGGACCTCGGCCACGTGGACCCAGCGGCCCAACGGAACGGCGCTCGTCGACAGGGCGACCGCGGCGATGCCGGCCCCGCTCTGGTGGTAGGCGTCGAGCCGTCCGTTCGACGTGAGCGCCAGCGTGTAGTGCGCGTTGGCGGCGGCCCCGGACCCCGCTCCTTCGCGCTGGACGATCTGGGCGAACGACCGCCCGGCGGTGTGCTGGTCGATCCGAATCCACGCCTCGATGGTCAGATCGCCCGTGAGCGCCAGGGCGTCGGGAGCCAGCTCGGCGTAGTCGCCGCTCCCGAAGGAGAGGGCGACGGGGTCCTGGGCACGCGCGGGGTGGCCTGCGGCTGCGACGGCGAGGAGCACCGCGAGGCGTGAGATCATCGACAACATCAGCGAACGGGCGATCTGAGAGGAGAACGAAAATAGAGGCACCCCCGGGCGCCCCTCCCGAGCGTCGCCCATCCTCGATGGCCGCAGGTGCGATCATGCGAGTCCTCGGCAACAGGGCGGGCACGATCCGCACCGTGCCCGGGTTCACCGCTGCTCCCGCCCCTCGCCGTTCGTGCCCCGCCCGTTTCTCCTCGCCCTGCTGGCGATCCTCGTGGCCGGGTGCGCCGGGACGGACCGACCGACCGAGGGGGCGCCGCTCCACCGCGTCATCGTCGAGGGCCGGTTCACGACGAGCTACGCCGGGCGCCCGCCTGTGGGTGTCTACGGCCTGCGTCTGCGCCTCCTTCTCCGCCGCGCCGACGGCGCGGGCTGGGAGCCGCCGCCCGGCCGCCGCCTCCAGCGCCGCCAGTTCGACGTGGCCGGGGAGGACGGCGCCTACCGCTTCGACTTCACGACAGACCTCGACCTGGGCCGCTACGACTCGCTCGTCGTCGTCCCGGCCACGGCCACCGCGACGGCCCACCTCGTGCCCCGCCCGGACGGCGCGCGACGGGTCGGGCCGGACGTCGTCTTCCCGCTGGCGGAGGGCGCGCACGCGGCACTTCCCACCGCCAGCCCGGAGACCCGAACGGTCCGGATCTGGGACCTCGACGGCGAGGTCCGGCGCGAGGTCGGGGTCGTGTTTCGGACGATGACGCTGGCCAACGAGTTCGTCCGGGCGCTCTACGGCGGGGCGGTGCCGTTCGAGCTGCCGTCGGTCCGCGTCGAGCTGAGCGGCGGCGGCGGCTTCGTCTTCCAGGCGCTCGACCCGGACGTGCTCGGGTTCGGCGGCCACGAGATCGAGCTCAACGTCACGCGCGGCCTCACGCCGACGACCGTCGCCCACGAGTACGGCCACTACGTGACGTTCCAGATGTGGGGCGCCGACCCGATCCGCTACACGCTCCGCAACCGAAGCCTCCGCGAGGGCTGGGCCATCTTCTTCTCGTTCGCGGCGCGCTCCTATGCAGCCGCGACCTACGGCGACGTGGACCTCGCCCCGTCGAACCCCGAGCGCGCCCCCTTCACCGATCGCTTCGCCGGCAACCGCCGCTACCTCGGCATCTCCTACGGCGACTCGCACCCGGACTACGCCGCCATCGGCTCGCTCCTCTGGAGCCTTTACGACGTCGCCGAGCCGTCGCCGTTCGAGTACGAGGCCGACGACGACGTGCTCTCGCTGGCCGGCGACAACGACGACATCGCCGGTGGGCTGGCGCTCGTCGAGGCCGTCCGCCAGTCGCGCACGAGCGTCTTCGACGAGGCCGGCGTGATGGAGGTCGTTCAGACGTTCCGCGCGGCGATGCCGGCCGAGCTGGGGCCGTCCATCGACGGCGCCGTCGCCTTCGTGCTCTGCCCGTCCGCGCCCGCCTGCAACGCGTCCCGCCCCGCCGACGGCACGCCGGCCACCTCCACGCCGACGCTCCGGCCCGTCGCGCCGGGCGCGCTCGACGCCCGCCGGCTGGCGGAC
>CAYPVZ010000140.1:0-7332 GCA_964414235.1 uncultured Rhodothermales bacterium
CTTCCTCGAGGAGGACGTGGAGTACGCCCGGCGGCTGATTCATGCGGGCGTGCCGACCGAGCTCCACGTCTATCCCGGGGTCTACCACGGGTTTCAGATGGTCCCTTCCGCATGGGCGACGCAGGCGGTCGCTCGCGATCAGGTGAGTGCTGTCCGGCGGGCGCTGAAGCTGTAGTCGAGCGCGAGCCCGAGGGCGGCGGGCTCGGGCTCGCGGGCGTGGAGGACGAAGCGGCGGGCCACGTTCTTTGGGATGGGGGGCGTCCAAGGGTACCGCCAGTGGGAGGCGAGCGAGTGTCAGAGGGCATGGCGACGGTTCGCCTACATCCCGAACCCTCCAGTAATGCGGCACACAACGCGCCTATATTTCCGGCACCCACCCCTTATGCGGCACGACTGTGCAGCGGAGTATTGGTCACGTCGCCTACGCCCTTCATCACGTCACTGCTCTTCTGCCTCCTCACCTCCGTGGGCTGCGCGGAGGTGAGGAGCCAGGACAACGCTGGCCGGCACCCCGGACGTAGCGACGCACCAGTTCGGTACTACGACTTTGACGTCACAGCGGAGTACCGGCCGCCCTCTTGGGAGCTCGACACGTTCAGGTATTCTTATCTCGGGTATTCCGAACCTGGCTCCGACGATCCCGGCAGGCGCTACCTCGAGAGGGTTCGCCTGGGATATGCGGGTGGCGAACTTGTTGGGATCGACACGGTGCGAGAGGCGCTTTCGGACCCCCAAGCAGATTCGCTGTTCTCGCTCGCTACGCGCCTCTTCGACCTCGAGAGAACGGACAATTTGACCCTCTACCCGATTCCCCCACCGCCGCCGACGTACAACGGGTATGAGGTCGACCTGAGGCTTGACCTCGGCTTCCGTGGACGGTCCTATGCGACTAGGTTCATCCTCCTGGATCGAGAAGGCTCTCCCGAGATTCAGATGGACGACTTCCTGCGATCCATCATCCCTATCGACGGAGAACGCTAGCACGGGCCACGTACCCTCCCGTTGCAAGTCGACGACGGGCGCGAGCGTTCTCGGCTCGTCCCAACCCCGGCACTTCTTTCGCTTCGACCCGCCATCGCCGCCCTTCGCCGTTGAGCGGTCTTCTGTTTGGCGATGCCACCCCTCTTCGCATCCATGGAACTCCGCTCCCTCCTGCTCACGCTCGCCCTCGTTGCTTCCGGTTGCGCGGCCTCGGTCTCCCGGATCGGGTACGAGCCGCCACCGCCTCGGACCTCGGTGTCCGGGCTCGCGGAGAGCGTGCAGCCCAACGGGCTGGCGAACGCTTGCCCCGTCCTCATCACAGCGGACACGAACGCCATCGCCTCCGTTTCGGCGGAACCTCTCGGACGGATCCGCTACCGAGACTCCGGGTTCTCGACCCGGTGCGACGAGGCCGCCGCCCTCCGTCTCTTCCAGTCGGACGCCTGCGCACTCGGGGCCAACGTCGTCCTGATCACGGCGGAGCGCGGGCCCGACTTCTGGAGCACGTGCTACCGCGCGGAGGCCCATTTCTACGTCGTGCCGGACTCGTCGTCGCTCGTCGCCGTCGCGGACCGCCGCAGTCCAGACCGACTCGTCTTCAACCGGGGAGCCGGAAGTGGGGACCAGCTCCTCTGGGTCCTCAGCTCCACGGCCGGCACGTTGGGCGGTCTGCTCTTGGCGAGCGTGCTCTTCGGGGGAAACTGAGCAGGGCGACCGCAGCCTTCGCGGCGAAGCGACCTTCTGTTCTACGGTCTTCTTGCTTCTACTCCGATGCTCCCGCTCCAAGTATCGGGCACCGTCAGCCTCTACCTCACCCGATCCGCTCTCGCGTCCGGCGTAGCCTCCCGGTTCGCTCACCACCTCAGACGAACGCCCTGGAGACGCCTGCCGCCTGGGGTCGGTGGGTGGGACGTGAAGGTCACTTCGACCCCTGTCGGCGACGTGGTCGCGTTCGAGGTCGGAGCCCTGACGAAAGGATCGGTCTCGTTCGCAGACGGCGGGTCTACCGTTGAGGCCCGGTACACGGTCCGCCCGATCTCCGGACGGGGGTGGGCCGCGCAGCTTGCAGGCATGCTGGCGCTCTCCGTGGGGGCGAGCTACGGGCTGGGCTTAGACGGGCTCAGGGGTGGGCTTCTGGTGTTCATCGCCCTCTGCGCTTTGCTCGGCTGCTACGTGCTTCTCAACTGGCCGCTGGAGTCCGTCAAGTGGCGCCGACGGATCCGGGAGGCATTGGAGCTAGCTGTCGCTTCGTAGGCGGCCGGCCGCAAAACCATCGGGGCTACCACCCCGGGCCATGACGCACCTCGACGTCCGCACGCCCATTGCCGCGCCGCCCGCGGTCTGCTTCGACCTCGCCCGCGACGTGGCCTTCCACGCCGAGTCGCTGGCCCACACCGGCGAGCGCGTGACCGACCGCCCCGCGCACGACCGGCTCCGCCTCGGCGACGAGGTCGAGTTCGAGGGGCGCCACCTCGGCGTCCGCCAGCGGCTCCGCGCGCGGATCGAGGCCGGCGACCGGCCCCGCCACTTCCGCGACGTCATGGTCCGCGGCGCCTTCCGGTCGTTCGCCCACGACCACACGTTCGAGCCGGCGGCGGGCGGCACGCTCATGACCGACCGGCTGGCGTTCGCCGCGCCGCTCGGACCGCTCGGCGTCCTGATCGAGCGGGTCGTGCTCGCGCCGTACCTCCGGCGGCTGATCGCGGGGCGCGGCCGGGAAATCAAGACGGCGGCGGAACGGGCGGCGGCCGCAGAGCCTGCCCCCTCAGGCCGACCGTCCGCGTGAGCGCCTTGCCGCGTTCCAGCCTCAGCGCCTACGTTGCCTCGTCCAACCGCCTTGCCGCGTGCCGCGGCGGAGTGGCCATCCGTTCTGCCGCCTGCGTTTATGAAGCTCCTCTCCGTCGTGGTCCTCGTAGCGGTTGCGGCGTCGGCCGCCAGCGCTCAGCCTCTCGCCGAAGCGGCGGAGCCGTTCGCGTTCCCGCTCTCGACGACCGACCCGACGGCGGCGCCTGACGAGCTGGCCCCCGTCGTCGAGGCTGTGCGGGAGGCCAGGGTGATCGGCCTCGGCGAGCCCACCCACGGGACGGCCGAGGTCTTCCGGCTCAAGCACCGCCTGATTCGGCGGCTCGTGGTGGAGGGCGACGTCCGCCACGTCGTGCTCGAAGCGTCCGTCGGCGAAGGGGCCGACCTCGACGCCTACGTCTCCGGCCGCCGCGACGACCTGGACGCGATCCTGCGCGGCCTGCCCCTCTGGATGTTCCAGGCCAACGAGTTCGCCGACCTCCTCCGCTGGCTTCGGTCGTTCAACGCCACAGCGCAGCGGCCCGTGAGGCTCTACGGCATGGAGGCCCAGTACGCCGACCGCTCGGCCCGGCATGCGCTGGCCTACCTCCGAGGCCAGGATCCCGCCCTCTCAGACCGCCTCCTCTCCGCCTTCGGACCCGAGCGTGTGGCGAGCGACACGGCGTCGGCTTCGGCGTTCGCCTTCCTCTACGCGCCCATCTCGGACTCGACCCACGCCGCGTACCAGGCCCTCTTCCTCGGCCTCCGTTCCGCGTTCGATGCGCGTCGCGAGGCGTTCGCCGCTGCCACCGGAGAGCCGGCGTTCGAGGACGCCCGCCGCCACGTGGCGGCCCTCGGCCAGTTTACCTCCCTCGCCCTTCTGGAGAGCTCCGGCGCCCGCGCCCAGCTCCGCGACTACGTCATGGCGGTCAACGTGTCCGACGTCGTGAGCCGCGCGCCCGAGGGCGAGCGCGTCGTCGTGTGGGGGCACAACGAGCACGTCTGGAAGCGAGAGGGGAACGGCGGGTACGACGTGCTCGGCCGCCAGCTCGCTCGGTGGTACGGACCGGCCTATTACGCCGTCGGATTCGACTACGGCACCGGCGCGTACCGGGCGCCGGGACAGGACGGCTGGGTCCACGAGGTCGGAGCCCCGGACCCGGAGTCGTTCACGGCAGCCATGGCCCGGGCCGGCCGCCCCCACCTGTTCCTGGACATCCGGGGCGCGCTCGGCACGGAGCGAGGCGCCGAGGCGTTCGAGGGCACGTTTACGGTCCGAGCGTCAGCGGGCGGGTACGTCCCGATGCAGAACGGGGAGCGGGTGTACGACCAGTCGATCACGCTCGGCGATCGGTTCGACGGCCTTCTGTTCGTGGCCACGACGACCCCGACAGAACCCATCGCGCGGTAGCGCGGCCGGAACGATGGGGGACGCGGCCGAGGTCGCAGTCCAGGTCTCAGGTCGGTCGTCCCGCTCGTCGAAGCGGCCAGGGTCGGTCTCGTAGAAGAGGACGGCCCGGGCCCCATCGGCGACCTCTTCGACCCCGGCGTCTCGTCGGTGAGGGCCCCGCTCAAGACGCGCTGGCGCCCCCGCCGCGCCGGAGGGCCGCCGCCGGCGCGCGGCACACGAACGGGAACACGCCGGGCACGGAAGCCAACGCGTCGCACACGGAAGCCATCACGCCAAGCACGGAAGCCCGCTGACGTGACACGACGTCGTGCACGCCGGGCACGAAAGCCAACACGCCGCACACGAACGTGCGCTGACCTGACACGACGTCATCGTGGCCGGGCACGACGGCCGATTGTCCGTCCACGAACGTCGTCTGTCTGCCCCCGGTCGGGCTTTGAGATGCCTGTCGTAGACTTGCACATCAACCTGCCCCCTGATCCCCATGAACGCCCGGCAGATCAAACGGCTGGCCTCCTACCAGCGCATCTCCCAGCACTTCGCCGACCACCCCGACGCGTGGGCCGACGAGCCGCCCGTCGTCGAGGTCCTGGCGACCTGGGACAGGCTGCTCGAGGACATCACGGCGCAGCGGAGAACGCAGGCGCTCGACACCGAGGGCACCACCCGCACCGTCGGCCAGAAGGTCGACGACGCGATCCGGCTCACGATGACCCTCGTCCAGCGGCTCCGGGCCTATGCCACGCTCCGCGGCGACGTCGGCCTGCTCCCCGTCCTCGACGTGAACGCGACGACGCTCGACGAGATGAACGACGTCGACATGGTGGCCGAGATCACCGCCATCACGAAGGCCGCCCGCGAGCGCCCGGCCGACGCGCTGGCCCCGTTCAAGGTGACGCCGGCCCTGCTCGACGAGGTCGACGCCTCGGCCACGGCCGTGCTCCCGAAGGAGGACGCCCAGGCGGCCGCGGCCGACCAGCAGGCCGAGGCCACGACCGCCCTCCGGTCGCTGTTCGCCCAGTTCCCCCCGCTCCGCGACGTCCTGGACGACCTCGTGGACGCCGTGATCGAGGACGAGGCCTTCCGCGCCGGCTACCTCCAGGCCCGCAAGGTCACCGACTGAGCCGCGGACGCCCCCCTCCTCCCTTGAGGGAGGTGCCCGCGAAGCGGGCGGAGGGTGTCCGGACGAGCACCGAGGCGACAACCCCACCCCGCTCCGCGGGGCGCCCCCTCAAGGGGGCAGGATGAGGACTCGCCTCGCATCTGAGCCCCCGGCTGGCCCGCCCCGGGGGTGCGCCGGCTCAGGGCCGTCGCCCCACCGCGATCCGGTCGCGGCCGGCGAGGTCCGGGAGGATGGCCGCGTCGTCGAGCCCGGCGTCGGCCCAGAGCTGGCGGACACCGTCGCCGTGGTCGGCGTGCGTCTCGGCGACGAGCCAGCCGCCGGGCTTGAGCAGCCGCTCGGCGTGGCCGGCGAGGGCCCGGTAGAACACGAGCGGGTCAGCGTCGGAGACGAACAGCGCCATCGCCGGCTCGTGGTCGCGGACCTCGACCTGCAGCTCGGGCCGTTCGGCCTCGGGCACGTAGGGCGGGTTCGAAATCACGAGGTCGAACGTCGGCGCCACGTCGCCGACGAAGGCGGGCCGGAGCGCGTCGGCCTGGACGAAGGTGACGGCGAGTCCGAGACGCTCGGCGTTGCCGGCGGCCACCGCCAGCGCCTCGCGCGAGACGTCGACGGCGAAGACCTCCGCGTCCGGCCGCTCGTGCTTGACGGCCAGCGCGATGGCGCCGGAGCCGGTACCCACGTCGAGCACCCACGGCGCCTCGTGCCCGGCGAGCCGACGGAGCGCCTCCTCAACGACGGTCTCGGTCTCGGGGCGCGGGATGAGGACGTGCGGCGTGACGGCCAGCCGGAGGCCGTAGAAGTCGGCGTGGCCGAGGATGTACTGAACGGGCTCGCCGGCCACGCGGCGGGCCACGTAGCGCTGCACGAGCGCCGCCTCGGCAGGCTCGACGACGGTCTCGGGGTGGGCGTAGAGCGCCGCCCGCGTCGCGCCGGTCACGTCCTCGACGATCCACTCGGCCGTGCGGCGGGCGTCGTCGATGCCGGCCGCGTCGAGCTGGCGGAGGGCGTCGTCGAGGAGAGCGCGGCGGGTCATGGCGCGGGCGGAGGGGCGACGCAGGATACCGCGCAGCTCTCACATCGGTGCTCGTTCGACCGAACGGGAAAGCAACGGTGACGGGCGCGCCGTGTCCTGAGGACGTCCGCTTCACCCGGTATGTCTGTTCGCTCCGTCCGCGGCTTCCTGCTCGTCGTCCTGGCAGTCGTCGCCGCGCTCGCTCTCCCCCTGCTCGCCCTTGCGATGACGGCCGATCCGTTCTCGGAGTGGGTGGCTGACGCCCGCCAGCTGGTCGGGTGGCGAATCTCCGTCGTCCTGCTTTCGCTCGGGGCTATCGGGTGGCTCGTGGTGGCTGGGGCCGAGGTGGCACTGGGACGATGGGGCCGCCGGCTAGCGGTCGCGGGTCTCGTCGTGTTCGCGGCCCCGGGTTACTTGGCCTGGAGCGACCGGTATGTCGAGCGGAACGGAATCGACACCATCCACCCCGTCTCTTCCGTTCGGAGCCCTTCTCTCCAAGGCAGCGAGTGGCGAGGGTACTCCGCGGAATGCAGCTGGGTGACCTACGTCGCGCTCCGCTTCGTATCAGACTCGGTCGCCGTCGGACGTGTGCGTACCGGCTTCATCTCTGAGCTTATGCCGGCCGTCCTCGAATTCGGTTCGCTCGATGGGCCGGACAGCCAACCGGTCCGGGCCATACTCCGAGACGGCATGTTCTGGATCACGATTCCGGAGTGGGACGAGCCCATGCGCCTGACACCCATCGGCCTACCCCGTGCGGCGGACATCGAAGGCATCGAAGGTCCCTGAGCCGCCCTCCCACACGATCTGGACGTCGCCGACGTCGGCGCCAGGCGGGCCTCCCCACAGCAGCCGCGCCAGCCGGTCGAGGCCGGCTCCCCCGCCCTCGGCTACGACCCGGACCGTCCCGTCGGGCTCGTTGCGGACGTAGCCGACGAGCCCCAGGCTCCGCGCCCAGTTCCGCACGTAGCGCCGGAACCCGACGCCGACACATTCCCGCCGAACCCGTAGAACCCGGCGTCG